>CAMDKL010000040.1 GCA_945900945.1 Pirellula staleyi DSM 6068 | reverse complement strand
AACGTAGACTTGTTCACCACGATACCGCAGGCGCAGCATGTCGCGTAGTCGAATGATCGCATCGATGTGCCAGTCTGTCTCGCCCATCGGCTTTCCATCGCTTTCGGGATAATCCATTTCAACACGGGAAAACAAGGTGGACATAAAATGCCTAGCAGATTTGACTATTGAGGCTGGTTTGGTGCATCGAAGTTAAGATGCTTGTTTCTCCAGCAATAATTATGGGTAATGAAACTCCAAAAGGAAAGACGAAGGATGCCCGGAATTTGTTCACGAAAGCATTAAATACGAGGGATTTAACAGCGTGTTTCATTTCGCTTTTTAATGAGGGCCATTTTTTCTACAATGGCGATTGTCCCTAAAAAGTCTCGCTCTCGAGAGCTTGGATGGATGGATCCATCTTGCTCATGTTGGGGATAATCTGCGTGACGCTTACTTTATTGCGCTTCAATTCCTCGATTTGGGCGGCCATCCGCTGCAATAGAGATGCAATTTCATTTCCTGCACTTTCGCCTAGATGAACGGTCAATGCCTTGCGAGCACTATAGGATAAACTTAAATCTTCTTTTCTCATTGTGCTTTGTTTCTGTAGGCGTTTAATAGTGACTCGGGCTGTGGAGCCAAGGATATTGCTGCGCAATTTAGGCCCGGGGCTAGCGCCCATCGGTTCACGAAAACCGCAAAGTGAGCGACATATGGCTCGCCGATCGTGTTTCAGGTCTACTCGACCGTAACACTCTTCGCTAGGTTTCTGGGTTTGTCGACATCGCAACCGCGAAGGACTGCGATATGGTATGCCAAGAGCTGCAAGGGAATCGTTGCAACAATGGGTTGTAAAAAATCCTCTACGTAGGGGATCTCGATGATGTCGTCTACTAATCCGTCGAGCTTACTGTCCACTTGATCCACGACCGCGATCACGGGCCCTCGTCGAGCCTTGACCTCTTGCAAATTGCTCATAACCTTGTCGTAAACACTTGAGCGAGAAAGCAAGAACACGGAGGGAGTATGTTCGTCGACCAATGCGATCGGACCATGCTTCATTTCGGCCGAGGGATAGCCCTCGGCGTGAATGTAACTGATTTCCTTGAGCTTGAGCGCGCCCTCGAGAGCCGTGGGGAAATTGTAGTGGCGACCCAAGTATAAGAAATTTGTAGCGTCCTTGTATTTCTCGGCGATACGTTTCACTTGTGCATCACATCCCAGGGCATGTTCAACGGCCGTGGGGAGGTTTTCCAGTTGATCGATAATGCGCAACCCGGCTTCGAAGCTCAAATGCCTGAGGCGTCCAAAGTAGAGTGCCAACATCGATAGGACGCACAACTGGGATGTAAACGCTTTGGTCGACGCGACTCCCACCTCGGGGCCAGCATGCAAATAGATGCCGCCGTCGGCTTCCTGTGCAATACTGCTCCCGATGACGTTGCAAATCGCGAGCGTATGGTGCCCTTTTCGCTTCATCTCGCGGAGGGCAGCGAGTGTGTCGGCCGTCTCGCCGCTTTGCGTAATTCCAAATATCAGGGTGTCGTGATCGACTGGCGGATTGCGATATCGTAATTCACTCGCATACTCTACTTCGACCGGCATCCTGGCAAATTCCTCGATTAGATACTCACCTACCAACGACGAATGCCACGATGTCCCGCAGGCTGTCAGGATCAGGCGATTGACACCTCGAAGTTGAGCAGGAGTTAAGTTAAGTCCACCAAACTTTGCCGTTGCGCTTTCCCGATCAAGTCTCCCTCGCATCGCATTTCGAAGCGAAGTCGGTTGCTCATAAATTTCCTTGAGCATGTAGTGTGCATAGCCTTCGCTCGAAACATCCTGGTCTCGATTCTCAAGCACGCGCACTTCAGGTCGAATGCGACCTTGATCGCGGTGCACGACTTGGATTGAGTCACGGGTAACCACTGCGATTTGATGGTCTGCCAAATAGATGATTCGCTCTGTATGGCCAATCAAAGCAGAGCTATCGCTTGCGATGAACTGCTCTCCCCGGCCAACTCCCAGCACCAACGGACTTCCACATCGGGCGGCTACCAACAAATCGGGGCGGTCGCGGAACATGACAACCAAGCCATAGGTTCCACGCAAAAGCGGCAATGCAGTTCGTACCGCTTCAACAAATACCGCGTTCGGCCCCTCGTTAGCGTGTGTGGATTCGCTATCAGTGCCTGCGGGCGAATCGAGGAGTGTTTTGAGATTGTCCGCAATCAAGTGGGAAATGACTTCCGTATCGGTCGCGGATTGAAACATGTAGCCCTTTTCAATAAGGGATTCCTTCAGCGCTAGATAGTTTTCGATAACGCCGTTGTGCACCACAGCAACAATACCGCGCCCACCGAGGTGTGGGTGCGCGTTTTCGGTGGTTGCAGGCCCGTGCGTGGCCCAGCGAGTATGTCCGATGCCCGTGAACCCCATCATTGGGGAGATGGCAAGCAACTCGGCCAATCGGTCAATCTTTCCGACGGCACGCCTAAGTTGAAAAGTACCACCGTTGCTCGGCAGGGTAGCAATGCCGGAACTGTCGTATCCGCGATACTCAAGTCGACGTAGTCCGCCAACGAGAAAAGGTGTCGCTTCTTTCTTGCCTACGTAGCCAACAATTCCGCACATGCTATCACCCAATTGGGAATGAAAATCAATTCGACCGTCAAACTTTACCCCCGCCTTTGGTCGCTGAGGGAGCGAGATGTCGCGAACCGAATATTTTACCCATTCAGTCCACCGGAATATTCCGATTTTTCAACTCGTTCCCAAGCTCCGGCTTGGGAACGCGCACTCTCGAAGCTCCGCTTCCAGGCCGCTGAACTCAAAGAGTGCGGCCGCCAGCCCTTGGAACCGCTGTCCATTGGCTGAAATCTATCTGCCGTTCGATTTTTAGCATATAGTTTCGTACCGTCAACTTATTTCCTAGCAGGTATTAAACGGATAATTCGATGACGCGATGGATGGAACAAGGCGAGCAATTGGTAAATCAACGTGGCTAACCGATACGGAGCTAGTTACGAAGCTGTATCGCTCATGCTCGATTCCATTCTGCGAGGAAATGGCACGATGGCCCAATTCAATATCTATGAACTAGGGGGCTGGAGGGAAACACAGGGACACATAGTAATGTCCTGCCCCCAGTTGGCTTGTCGAATTGGGGCAAAAGGCTAACAGCTAGACTCGCTCTTCCCTACTCCTCTCGTCCCCGGTCGGCTTGTCCGACTGGAACGCAAGGTTCGTTAGCGAATGAACCTGATTCACCAAGCGGCACGAGGCCGCTGGGGTCTCTCATGGAACAAAAGATGCGCAAGCTCAAAACGCCGCAATACCCGTTTTTTTAACAGCCCGGGTCTAGCGCCCGCCGGTTCACGAAAGCGTCGCCCACGATCTTATTATCTGGCCAAGGCTGGCTCACTCAGGATTGCCCGGAAGTACTCAGGCGCAATCGATTGCAAATGCTCCGCACACTTGTCGACTGCGTAAAGGATTTGTTGGTTGGTGTGCGTGGAGTTAATGAAGAACCGCAATCGGGCAGCCGATTCTTCGACTGCCGGATAAAGGATAGGCTGCACATTCACGCCCGAATCAATCATGCGTCTGGATAGTTGCAGTGCGTGCAACGAGTTTCCGGTGATAATGGGGATGACCGCAGTTTCGCCACTATTGCCCGTGTTCAGACCTCGCTTCTTGGCTTCTGTCAAGAAAAGTCTGGACGCATCTTGAAGACGTGCCACTCGCATCGGCTCCCGTTTCAACAGTTGAAGCGATGCGATCGAGGCAGCCGTATTGCTCGGTGAAAGGCCAACGCTGAAAACAAATCCAGGTGCGGTGTATTTAAGGAATTCGACAAGCTCTTTTCGACCAGCAATGTAGCCACCGCAAGATCCAAACGACTTGCTCAACGTACCCATCCAAATATCCACATCGGTCGGATTGACGCCGAAGTGCTCGGCCATTCCTCGCCCGTGGGCTCCCATCGTTCCAATAGAGTGAGCCTCGTCAACCATCAACCAACACTTGTGTTTTTTGCAAACTTCGATGAACTTGGGAAGGTTTGGGAAATCGCCGTCCATGCTGTAGACCCCCTCGACGATAACCAATACTCGCCTGTAGCGAGTTCGCAATTCTGCGAGCGCATCGTCGAGTGCGACGAAGTCATTGTGTGGGAATGCGCGACGACGACTACCGGACAAAATAGCACCTTGAACGATGCTGTTATGCGATAGGGCGTCGTGCAAAATCAAGTCCTGTTGGCCAACGATGTGTCCGATGACCGTTTCATTGGTCGAGTGCCCGCCCACCAAAACGATAGAATCCTCGACTCCGATCCAATCGGCGATCAATCGTTCTAGTTGCTGATGGATATCTTTTTCGCCACTAACCAATCGCGACGCAGAAACGCTCGTGCCATATTTCTTGACGGCGTCAACCACCGCTTGAGTTACATAGGAATCGCCGCTCATGCCTAGGTAGTTGTAACTCGCAAAGCTGATCAACTGCTTTCCACCGACCGTAGTCGTGTCTCGAGTGAGCCCTTGGTGTACGGAGAAATAGGGGTTGGGTAGCCCGGTCATTTCGAACTGGTTCATAGTCTGTTTGAGGCGACGATACTCTGGCATCAAGTCGAAACGATAGTCCTCCGGTGCAACCTCACGCTGGACAGGGCCTGATTCACTTTCCTGGCTTTCGGAGATGAAATCAGATCGAATGCGTTCTTTCCCAAAGTGCTTTTCGATCGCTTCTGCGATTTCACGGACCGTCTCAATTTCTTGAAGGACTTCTTCAGGAAAACGACCACCAACGGAGCTTTCGAGGACGTGAGCAATCTGAAGTCTCTCCAGACTATCCAGTCCAAGATCGACAACGATATTCGTGTCCAGGTCGAGCAATTTGGCACGTTCCTGCGCAACCGTTTTTACAGCTCTCTTGACCAATTCGACGATATCGATGTCCGGATCACGAGTCTTCTTGAAGGGCAGGGATGAGCCAAAGTTGGTGCGCCGGTTGGATCCCAATCGCACATCGTCGAGAGTCGAAGCGGCGATCATCGGAGCTTGCTCTGGTAGGTTGTCGTCCCAGGATAGCCATTGGTGAATGACTCGCAGATTGCCCTCGCGAAAATCTCGCAGGCAAGCATGACGCTGGATCTTGCCCGACGAAGTTCTTGGTAGCGATCCGTGTCGAACGAGAACCACGGCGTCAGGTGGCAGCTCGTGCTCCTGCGTCACACTGCGACGTATAGCGTAAACTACCGGATTCCAGTCGTCTTCTAAGGACCGTTGCACCTCGACAGTAATGATCAATCTCTCGCGCGGCCCCGAATCGTCTGCGAATGCGGCAGCAGCCGACGAAGAAATGGATTCATGGCATTCCTCTACGGTCTGTTCGATATCTTGTGGATAGCGATTGACGCCGCGCACGATGATCAAATCCTTGACGCGTCCGGCGACGTAAATCTGCCCATCGCTCCAAAAACCCAGATCGCCGGTTCGCAGAAAAGGGCCTTCATTGTCTGCCGTTCTGGCCTGGAAGATGTCCTGCGAGACTTCTTCTTTTTCCCAATAACCAAGACCCACGCTAGGGCTCTGGATCCAGATCTCACCAATCGAGTTTTCCGGTAGCGGTTTTAGTGTTTCTGTATCAACAATCAAAATCGTTTCGTTTTTCGTCGCATGCCCACACCCCACCAAACTTCGAGCGTCGCGAGCATCTTCACTGACTTGAGTTACCATGCGAGCATCCAGACGTCGCCCGTCAAAGTACTTCACGACTGGCGGAGTTTGACGTGGACCACCCGTAACGATCAGTGTCGTTTCCGCCATTCCATAACATGGAAAATGAGATGTGTTAGAAAAACCAACCCGCTCAAACTTGCGACTGAACTGTTCGAGTGTGCTCGCGCGAACTGGCTCAGCACCATTAAAAGCCAAGGCCCATGAACTAAGGTTCAATCCCTGCATTTCTTCATCGGTGACTTTGTCGACACAAAGCTGGTAGGCAAAGTTTGGCCCTCCACTTGTCGTCGCTTGGTACTTTGTGATCGCTTTCAACCAGCGAACGGGTCTCTGCATGAAGGACATCGGACTCATGAGCACCATGCTTAGCGACATCGATACGGCAGATAGAACGCCGCCCACGAGTCCCATGTCGTGGTACATAGGAAGCCAGCTCACGCCGACCGTCTTGCTTGTTTCGTCAAAGAGCACCGAAATCATTTCGCAATTGCGGATGAGATTGGCATGGGTCAACATGACACCTTTGGGCTGTCCGGTGGAACCTGAAGTGTACTGTAGAACGGCCAAGTCCGAGGGAGGGATAGGCATCTCCGTGAATTGAATAGCCAACGACCGATCGATCGTGTCCGTAGGAATCAATTGCATCGAACTCGTTTCTGCTTGAGTCGATACGTCCTTGAGGATTTGGACAAACGTCTCCGAGGTGGTAAGCGCAAATTGCGCTTGGCAATCCATCGCGATTCCTTGAATCCTGGCTCCTTTTCGACTACGTCGCGGTGGGTATGCGGGCACGCTAACACAACCTGCATAAAGGCATCCAAAAAAGCCAACGACAAATTCTATTCCCGGTGGATACAATAGCAGGCCTCGAGAGCCTGGCCGGTTGGTTTCGAGGATTTTTACGGCAACCGCCCTGGCCGCATGGTCCAATTCGGCAAATGTCATCGACGTATCGTCGTCGGTTTCCCCATCGGTGTAATAGAAAGCAACTTTGTTAGGCAACACGTTGGCCCAATAGCGAAGAACATCCACTAAGGTGGTCTTAGGCGGGTTCAACGGAGCATGAAAGCGGGTCAGATCCAACACAAGTTTATTCCCTTTGGAAGTCGACCTTGAACAGTCGTGGGCGAAGACTCAATACGCCATTTACTGGCCCGAACCCCGCTGCTCGAAAAAATCGTCGCGGTCATCGCAACGATAAGGTAAATTGAACGCTCTGTTCCTACGTTTATCGGACGTTCTTTATACCTGCGATTTAGCAAACTCGGTACACCCTATTTCCTTCCCATTGCCCCTAGATTGCCAACAGTTATTTGCCGAACCCAGGAAATCCCGAGTAGAAGGGGTCGAAAAGCCCTTGTGAACGCGTTATCGTACCGATATACTCTGCCCTCACAAATTTCGAAATACCCGGTTTTTCGCAGAAAAAGCGGCATCCGATCAATAAGGTGCTTGGCTGAAGGCTTAGTTTTCACTGCGGGAATCCAAGGAACGACTCATGGTAGCACAACCCAAAACATACGTAGCACAACCCGGCTCAGTCGAGCAAAACTGGTTTCTCGTCGATGCGACGGACTGCATTCTAGGTCGATTGGCAACCGATATTGCCATGATCTTGATGGGCAAGCACCGGCCAGAGTACACAGCACACGTCGATACCGGTGAGTTCATCGTTGTCATCAACGCAGAAAAAGTGATCATGACAGGCAATAAGCTCAAAGTGCGTCACTATGCCTGGTACAACGGTTATAACCGCCAAAAGATGGAAAGTTACGCAGAACGACTCGAGCGTAAACCAACCGATTTGGTTACCATGGCAGTCAAACGCATGCTCCCCAAAAATGCACTTGGTCGCCACATGCTTTTTAAATTAAAAGTTTATGCAGGTGGCGAACATCCGCATCAAGCTCAACAGCCACAGCCAGCTCCTTTTGGCCACCAAGCTAGCTAACCGATCCTTCAACACCACCCAGCATAGAGTAAGATTCAATGGTTGCAGTAATCAAGAAAGACAAAGTTAGCGGTGATAGCCTCGGTACAGGACGTCGCAAATCGTCCGTTGCGCGAGTCCGCGTCAAGAACGGTGCTGGGAAAATCACGGTGAACGATCGCGAGTTCCAAGATTACTTCGTCAACGAATCGGAACGACGACTAGTTTTGGAAACGCTCGATCACGTCGGGCACCGAGATAAAGTCGATATCTTCATCCGAGTCAGTGGCGGTGGAACAATTAGTCAAGCGGGCGCTGTCCGAATGGGACTCGCTCGAGCGTTGGTTAGCCTCAACGAAGAAAATTTTGCGGCACTTCGTGCTGACGGATTCTTGACCCGCGATTCCAGAATGAAAGAACGAAAGAAATACGGGCTTCGAGGCGCACGACGCGGAGTTCAGTTCTCCAAGCGTTAGTCTGCGTTCAAAGCCTATCCAACCTAAGACCCGCTGTAAAACAGCGGGTCTTTTTTGTCAAATGTTTAACCGATCGAGGCCATCAAGCCTCGATCGCGGGCGCTGTAGAAACGGATCCGACATGTCATGGAAGACTCCATGGAACCGAAGCGGCGTCAGGCTCGATAGCCGCTGCGCGGGTTAAACTTTAGCATACATGGCTGAAACTCGGATGTGGTTGTCGTAGTGAGCGGTAGCCACCAAATTGCTTGCCAAGTGAATGTCCATATCACGGGCCAGCGAGGGGAGCTTAAAACGGTGAATTTCTTTCTCCTGCGTATCGCTGAAGAATAGCAAAATACCGCCCGTGGAACCCCCTGAAACCCCGACTGCCGTCCCGTCCCCCAGCCACTGAACTCGCCACACCAAGCCGCCCGCTATTCCCTCGCATGCGTGCGATTTCTTTAAAACTCCGTCAGCCCAATTCAGCCGGAGGATCAGCGGTTCATGCACTGCGCCAAATGGATTCGTCGCTTTGTGCGTGCCACCTGCAATGAGTTCGCTCCGCTCGATGTTCAATGCCATTGCTCGAACGCCACCAAACTCCGCGCTCTGCCCCTTGTTCTCTGCATACAACGGCGTGGCGTCCATCGATCGTTCCAGCTTTCGATCAGCAACGTTCCAGATGTGGATCTTGCCAATCAAATCACCTGTTACGAGCTGAGCTCCACTAGGATGGAATAACACACTATAGATGTGCCGATCGTGACCGGCCAGTTCGCCAATCTTTTCGCCCGTAGCCATACTCCATAGCCGGACTATCTTGTCGTTGCCTACCGAAGCCAGCAAGGTATTGTCCGGAGAGATCGCCATAGAACGGATCCAGCCCGCATGAGCATCGATCTTGCGAAGAATCGAAGGCACATTGGGTCGGACTGACCACCAGATGATTCTCCCATCGCAGCCACCCGATACGAGTTGCTGGCTGTCGGCGTTGTAGCACAGGGCATGGGCCCAGCTTTCGTGTCCGGTTAGAATTTTCTTTTCGCCGCTTGGTACCGTCCATAGCTGCAGCGTTGAATCCTCGGAACTGCTGGCGACTTGCAATCCATCGGGCGACATGCGGCATGCAATGAGTGGCCGGTCATGTTTCCACTCATAAGCCACATGGGTCTTGATAATGTCGATGGCTGAACTCACCTTAAGTCAGCACTTTCCAAATGGGAGCCGCAGCAGGGTCCGCAATGGGCAGCTCCCGTCCGTCGACAGCGATCGACTGTGACGAGTCCACTCCAACAGCTCGGAGATACGTATGAAACAGAGCTCCGTGATCCACCTGGCCATCGACGACCTCAGTTCCCTCGTCATTGGTCTTGCCAAAGACTGCGCCTCTGGCTAACTTGCCGCCAGCCATCAACACCGACCAAGCTTTGGACCAGTGATCGCGACCATAGTACAAGTTGATGTTAGGCGTTCTGCCAAACTCGCTCAAAACGACGACTAGTGTTTTCTCCAGTAAGCCGCGATCGGCCAGGTCAGCCACAAAAGTTGCGAACGACTGGTCGAACTCGCCGAGCTGTTCGATGTGAAAAATGAAATTTTCGTTGTGCGTATCGTAATTGGAATGTGTTACCTGTACAAAAGACACACCGTTTTCGAGTAAGCGGCGGGCCATCAAGCACTGTCGTCCAAAATCGTGTTTTCCGTACCGGTCTTGGTCACTAACCGACTCTTTCGAAATGTCGAAAACGTCTTTGCGTTCCATCAATCGCAACGCCTGTTCGTAACTGTGTGTGTACGCGTCGGTGATCGCTGTCCTTCGCCGTGTAAGAAACTCTTGGTTGATATGGCGACGAAACTCGTGACGCCTCGCTTCCGATTCGTCGTTGATTGCATCCGGCTTGGTAGTATTAGGTGGCGGTTTAGTTCCTCCTAAAGAAATACTGGAATACTTCGGACCTAGATACGCTGCTTCGTTCCCTTTCCCGCCTCCGCCGTTCGGAGTCACGACAATATGCCCCGGTAAACCGCGATTTTCATCGTTTAGCATTCTGGCTGCTACAGCCCCAATCTGTGGATACTCTGCAGCCGCAGATTGCCGCCGTCCAGTCAACATCAGATACGTGCCCTTGCCGTGATCGTCCTCGGCGGTGTTTACTCCACGCATTAGACAAAGATGATGCATTTGCTTTGCCGTGTTGGGCAACAAGTCGCTGATATGAGTTCCAGGTACCGATGTTGGTATCGATCTGCAAGGACCACCCGTCTTGGTGCCTGGCTTTGGATCCCAACTCTCTAGCTGGCTTAAACCTCCATGCATATTGAAAACAACGATTCGCATATCCTGCGACTTCAATTGTTCGGCTACAGCACCGAAGGTGAGTGATCCTAATCCTCCTGCGATCGAGCCACCTGCTGCAAGTCCCGATAGCGACTGACGCAGGAAACGGCGTCGGCTAGAGCCATGCTCAGGTGTACCGCAAGCGTAATGTGCAATCGTCATTTGTGGGCTCCAAAATAGTGACTACGGGTAAACTCGAAACTCGGAACTTGTGAGCAAGCTCCAAACCAATTCCTGAGCGACCGCAGGCTTTTTGTCACCCGCTTGACTCAGAATTTCACCGATCCATTGTCCTTCATTTTGCGTTGGATCGCGAGACAAAAGCGATCGAAAGAGCACGGATGCCGCGATGGAGGCGTCAGGCTGTTTTACAATCTGTCCAGTAACATTGTTGCTGCCGACGGACGACCACTGGAATACCGAGCCACCATTTGCCATAAACAGGGCTTGATCTGGAGAAGCAAAAAACTCATCGCTTGTTTGGCCAACACCGGAGGAATAGAGGCTGGCAAAAGTGTCCATGTGGGGGCGGAGTTTATCGATTGCTTGTCTTGTCGCTTGATGTGCTCTGGCCGACCTCTGTTCTGTGGAAGAGTCAGCCGCAAGTGGCATTTGTTTTTCAAGCTCGGCGGATTCAGCATCGACATGGTTTCGAAGGACGTCGGTTATTTGCAAAATGCTCAAGCAAAGCTGCTCTGGTGATAATGGGCGTGCCTGCGCTAAATGACCAGACTTCTGCCGTTCTTCTTGAACGCTTTGCATCGCAATGGCGCAAACTTGGATCGACTGTCCTACCCATTCCGCTTTTGAGGTAACTGATTTCGCCGACTGTTCAGCGCGCTGTCGCAGAACGAGGCAAGTCTGCTGATCATTCGCAAGCTGACTTGTTTGAGACTCCAAAACTTTCGCTTGCGCTACAAGCTCGTCCGCAATCGAGTCAATCCTTGTTTCCGTATTAGCATATGCTTGTTGCGTTGATTCGATCGCATCGTTAATTACTTGTTTCGCTGCAAAGAGCGATTCTGTCGACTTGACGAGCGCGATCGCTTTGTCGAGGGAAACGTATGTCGTTCGAAGCAGTTCCAGCTGGGATAGTGTGTTCTTTTTTTCTTCCATCGCTTGATCGTGTTTCAATGTGACGGCGCTCTTTGCAAGCGTGGTGTCTGCAATCTGTTGTTGCAGTAGCGTTGTTTGAGCCACCTGAGTCGCTAACGTTGTCTTGCATTGTTCGGACGATTGAATAGCGAGAGAGTGCTCCTGTTCGAGGCTTCTTACCGACTGGGAAGCCGTCAGCCACGATTGGATTCGAGACAGGTCGTTCATTCGATTCTCAACGACCACGTGTTCCGATTGTGCTTTCTGCCAATTGGAACGCGCGGCGACGAAAACGTCGTCCGCAATGTGCAGTCGTTGCTCGACCGTCTGCAATTTCGCAGCAATTTCATGGAGACGGCTGCGATCGGCCTCCAGGCTAAGTTTATGGGTGTCGCGAGCTGTCGTCGCGTCCGCAAGCGCCTTCTCAAGGTTTGGAATAGTTGCCTTGCTGCCGTCCGCTTTAGATTTGGTCGTGGCAATGGCTTGCATCAACTCCGCATCGTCGGCGGGTCCTAGCAATTTGGCTTGCTCTAGTTTTTCGGATGCTTCTTCTAAAAGTTTTTGTCTGGATGCTGCATCCGAGAGCAGCTTCTGGGCTTTCTCAAATGCCTGGTTGGCGGCATCTGCTTTTTTCATCACTTCTTTGAACGCCCCTTCGGACTTGTCGAGTTCAGACCAAACCTCCACTCGCTCTTTTTGAACGGATCTCCAAGAGGATTCCGCATCTGCGTACCGATTTTTTGCGACGTCCGCAGACGATGCCAGTTGAAGCAGTGGGGCTTCCAACGCCTTCTTGCGAGATGATAGATCGCTTTCGAAATTGACTTGCAATTCAAGCGGAAGATTGATGACAGATCCGAGTCGCAATGATTCCTCAATCAGCATTCGGGCTCCGACTCTATAGGCACGACTCAATGCAATTTGCTCCATCACGGTACGCATGTTGAAACCAGAATCGATCAATGCATCGGTCAATGCGTCCAAGAGTTTTGGGTTCGTAGGCGGATTGTCGGGATGGTGCATGTCCAATGGATGCACTAAACCCTTGCCCATCATCAGCGCCCAAAGACGATTCGACCAATTTTCAGCAAAGGCTCGGTTGGTCGCTGAGAGTTGAGCAACGAGTGAGGATCGCCGACTAAAGAGCGGTGGATTGGGCGCCCCCTCCATAGACTCCGGCATAGGCTTTGTTTGATACCGCATGTCGGGGGCTTCAAACGGGTCGAAAGACTCGCTGCCGCCTGGTGCACGTCTACCGGTCCGGAAGAGAATTCCCTTATCAAAAACCGATTCGAAAGGAGCATCGCGGGCAGCCCGTTCGGCGTAGATTTGAAGCTTTTGTTCAGCCCCTTTTTCGTCCTTGAATTTCGTTTCCACAAATGAACTCGATGATACGAATGCCAACAATCCGTGGTAGTCTATTTGCAAGTAATCATCTACCAGAGGATGATCATGGCACTGTGCGCACTGCATGTCTCGCCCAAAGAAAACCCGGCCAATATCCCGCGCAACCGCGTGCGAATCACCCGCCCGCTCCAGGAAGAATCTCTGTTGAGCACGCTGGCTCTGATTCCACCAAACACTCCCAATTGTCTCCTTTGAAATTTGATCGAGCGGAGTACGGTCATCGACAACTTTTCGTAAATAAACTAGCCACTTGGCTCGGTCGACGTGTTGAAATGGCCGACGTTGTAGTAGCGTTTTGTCGAGCCAGTCCACCATGCGTTCATCGTAGAGCGGATCGCTTAGGAACCGCTGAACCCAGCGGGACCATCGGTCGGCAGCCTTGTCTGCCAAAAACTCGTCCAGTTCGTGTTGTGTCGGAACCAACATGCGCAGGTCCAACGAGAGTCGTCGTAGCAATAATCCATCGGACTCATTTGCACCCATCAACGGTTCGAAATCCCGCTCCACCAAAGAGTCAATCGCAGTTGCCAAGGTAGCCTGGCCACGTGCGCTTGCTATTGTATAGAAAAAGCAAAATACTACGGTGCACGCAAAACATAGCATCGTGCGGAAAATGAGTGGCATAGGCTTCCAGCCTGTGATTTTACGACCACAGGTTCGAAGCCTTTTTATACCCCACAAGTGGGCCGAAATCCCTCTCCTGCCAGCTTGTCTGGCAGGAAGCAAAGTTCGGTAACCCGATATTACCCAACCATACGCCTTTCCTCTATTTTCAAGCTTGCTGGACGCCTCCGGCGGCCAGCAAGCTTGAAAATAGGGATTCTGGGTAGGCACGATCTGGTTCCCAAACTCTCTCACCCACGAGACAAGCTCGTGGGAGTCGTACAATGAGGAATCGACAGTAATTTTCCGCTCGATGCGTAGGTAACGAAGTAACAGGCCAAGACCAGTTCTCATGTCGCACCAATATTTTGGGAGGGAATTACAGTGGGAGGGAATTACCGACAGAACAAAGCACTGTGGCAATCAAAGGGGCAGGCGCAAATGCATTCAACAAATCAAGTATCGTCCAACCAATCCAGCAAGTCAACAGCCTATCAGACCAGGGAGCGGCTGCGGTTCAAACCGCAAGGCATCCGTGGTCAGAGACCAACCATTATCTACTTCGGATAGCTTTTTCGACTAACAAGAAGTTCTCGCCCTTGAATTCCGTGACCTTTGAAGAAACGATCCAAGCTACTTTCCGGTCGTCGTCTTGTTGGCTCGCTTCCATTCTTTGCAAGCTTAAGTTCTCTAAGCATTTAAATGATTTATTGGTCCCGTCCTCAATAAACAGCAACCGCTCTCCCTGTTTCCGAAAACGCCCCTTCACTTCCGAGAGGAGTGCCCCCTCTCGCATGCTGGACTCTTTCTTGGCCATCGACGACAGCGATGGACGCTCACCTGCCATGATCGCGCTGGAACTCATTCGGCTATCCCCGCCGAGGTTGGAGAACACGGCCGTAAAGAGAAACGCCAGAATTACCCAAAAAGCAGGAGATCGAAAAACACGCATTTTCTATGACCCCTGAACGGCAGAGTGGTTTCGAATCAGTCTGGCTTCGAATCGGTGACTCTAGCTACGCCTCATTCACGACGAGGCAACACCATCGCATGCAAGCAAATTACACCACCGACCGATAGCAGGACAAAGCCCAGCCAGTTAGGAGGTCGAAGGCTCTTTTTCGGAGTGCCCACTTGCATGTAAACGTTGGTTGCTAAGTTGCTGTCGGCGATGTTCGATCTTTGAGAAAAACGATGGATAGCACGAGTGCTGTTCTCGTTCAAAACAAATGAATCAACAAGTCGGAACTGCAACCCTAACAGGAACAGTACCACGCCAAACATAAAATATCGGTTTCGATCGATGTCCATGGCCATAAAATCTTTTTTAGTAGTCGAGGCAACAAACTAGGGTTTTGAATCGACTCACGGCACGCCCCAACTCTAAGAAAATACCGAGTTATTGGTTGTGCCGGATGAATCGTATATTCCTATCTGCGATCGTATTGCACGTCGCGCAAACTTGAATCAAGCAACTCGGACAATGGATCAAAGGTCTTGGCACCAAATCCTAGATGCAGGTGCTTGTGCCATCCTTCTGCGTACTTGCAATCCAAGTTGGATAATTTCGCAACTTCCTCGTTCAATTCCAGCATCGTCGTCAAATAGGAATTCATTTTCTGCGTTGACTGAAGCCATTGCTGTTGAGATTGGTGGCAATCTAGCATCGCTAGCTTGCGGTCTATCACCGAATCGATCGGGATGGCTAATTTGGGATAAACCACGTCACCCATCGGCGTACGATTGCCGTGCGGCTGAGCGTGATAGATAACTACGTCGCCGTCAAAGCTGGGGAGACTTGGAATGCTAGCGAAGTTAGGAATCCCTTTCGCAAAGGTCGCCGTAACCGCCAACCTACAGGTCTCCGTGTGGTCTTCCATGTAATCCACTGGAGCATGCGTGAGAACGACCGAGGGTTTGGACTGGCGAACAACCGAAGCGACTTTAGACAAATTTTCGGCGTTGTAAAAAATGTCCAAGTCGTCACAGATGGGCGGGTAGAAAGTCGCACCCAGGAGCTGAGCCGCGCGTTGGGATTCGGCAAGGCGAATGGCGGCGGTTTGGTTGCGGTCGGTGACCTTCGAACCACCATATCCATTAGCGAGATTGCAATAGTGAATTTGCCAGCCCAAATCCTTGAGTCGCAGGAGAGTACCTGCGGCGACGAACTCGATATCATCAGGATGGGCGAAGAGAGCAAGGACGGATGGCATGAAGTGGATTCTAAGGTTGGGAATAAGGGACGGAGCATTGTTTCCAGAGGCGAAATCGTTATATCGAATTATGGGATAGCTTTGAAGTGGGGAACTTGGAACCGATGCAATTGTAGGCCGGTACATGCAGGGCGTCGAAGCAGAGCTTCGTGGCCCCTCGTTCCCAAGCTAGAGATTGGGAACGAGCGGACACAAATAGTAGATTTCGCTGAGCGGTGTCCAATTCCCCAGCCTAAGCGTCAAAGTCTCTCAGGCTTAACTAACAGGCAAACGTCCAAATGGCTGAATTTAGGTTTCAATCTGGCCGATCGATCAACCTATTCGAATCGATTTAGTCCGCCAAATCACGATTTGCTGGAGTCCATTGAAGTGCCACGTCTCTCAATCATTGTTCCTCACCTTCACGATGATTCAGGTCTCGAACTCACTCTCCTTTCCATTCTTGAGAATCGAGAGAGCGATTTTGAAATCCTCATTGCTCACAATGGTCGGTACAACGACCCATACAGTCTTGATCAAGAAGAAGCGATTTTGGTCGCTTCCGACTCCCATGCGAGTTTTTCGGAACAACTCAACTTGGCGGTTGCATCGGCTTGCTCGCCGATCATTCAGGTGCTGTTGCCAGGTTCTATAGTCGATCCTCATTGGTGCGACGAATCGCTTTATCTCTTGAATGACAAAACGGTTTCGGCGGTCTGTCAGCCGATCGGAGACATAGTTTCCAATGACATCTACGTTGGCCTTTCGAGTGATTCGCTGCCACACCGTCGAATCGCGTGCTTGGAACAAAGCGTGGCCGCTCCGCTTTTATGCGGAGGAGTCTTTCGCAAGCGATTGCTAAAAAGTGTTGAGGGCTGGTTAGTG
Source organism: Pirellula staleyi DSM 6068 (assembly GCA_945900945.1). Lineage (GTDB taxonomy): Bacteria > Planctomycetota > Planctomycetia > Pirellulales > Pirellulaceae > JBKCUI01. Next base: position 23,161 of record CAMDKL010000040.1, on the reverse strand, counting down.
CCATGCCAACGAGAGATTGCCGAAGTGGAGTTTGCACTTTTGGTCTCCGCATTGGAGATTGAGATCGAAGTAGCTCGCGACGTGACGATTAGAGCACCGAAGCGGACGGCCGTTGGCAACGAAGCGGGTTACGAGATCGGGAGAGTATGTGGTCAGTTAGCATGTGCTTATGCATCGATCGAAGGATCCGGGGTAGTCATAGATTCGTTAGCGCGTCGACTTGGCCATCTTGCTAGTGGATTGATGAGTCCAAAGTCAGTTGCAGAGCGATTGGGCTGGGTGATGGGGATCCGCGACAGAACCCTTGTCGGTACGATTCAAAGTCGGTTAGAAACGGCTTCCGCTGCGATGGAATTGGAAGGTGTAACGATTCCCATGAACGGTTCAATCTATCGAGCAGTGCAACACCGAGCCGCGTAGCAATTAGACACAAAAAAGGTTGCGTCACTAATCCGCTTTGACATTAGCAAAGGCTTGGAGTCGACTCAACATGGGCGAAATCGAAGGTTCGATAATTGCCTGAACACCTGGCAATTTATAGAGTCCTTTCAAGACCTGGACCATTTTGTGGACCATCGGCCGCACAACCTCGATCATCGCGGATTTATGAGACTCTGGAAGACGATCCAGTTTCAATCCAATCACCGCCGTTGCAGCCTCTTCGATTGTGGGTAAAGCAGCGTTGGATCTGGCTTCATCTTGGATTGCACTCAACGATTTAACAATCGAATCAACAGACCTTTTTAAACTCGCCGTCCGTTCTGCCACGCTAGGTGGATTCAACGTAACTGAACGCAAACGGACCTGCGGGTGGGTTGGCGGTTTTTTACTATCGCATCCAGGGATTGCATGAAGCAAAAAAAACAAGCCAATGCCCCAGATCGAAGCAACGAACCTTCGGCGAAAAACTCTGCCCCGCATGGCAACACGCGGATAGTCAATCACATTTATTTTTTTCGCTTGTCTTCACGTAGGTCAGCCTGTCCTCAGGCTGACACTGGTAGAGTCAAAAAAATGTCCGGCTGAGGACAGCCGGACAATCCGACTCCACAAAAGACCTTCACGGCGTTGCGCTCCGACTTGGGAACGAGGTTCAAAACTAGTAGTGCTCACCGAGAAGTGTCTAAAAAACGATAATATCACGCCAAAATCCGTATCCATTTTTATTTCTTGCGGGCTTTCTTATTCTGCTCGGCTTCCATCCGATCTTCGTCTGAATGATAAACGGCATCTTCTGCTTTATGCTTTTCCAATTGTTCCTTGGTTAGTTCGGAAGAGGGTCTACTCGAGCAGTCGGCTCCCCCAAACACAATCACGCTTAAAAAAAGCAAAAATAATAAGTCGCGAAATCGTCGCAGGCCAGTCATCCAAAAAACTCAAAATTCCTTACTCAAGATTGCGAAAAACACCTTAATCGTTCGTAAGGAATAATTATAAGCTATTGTCTCAAAGAAAGTCACGGGGAATTCGAATTCCAAACGAATTATTCATGAAAAACTAAACAATGCATCGTACGGTTCTGACCTACGGTAGCCATCTGATGCGGTGGAGTTCATAATGGAAGAGTCTGATCTTCTTCCAATGGTTAAGGAACCCCGCCGTGCTCCTATCGATAAGAACAACTGTTCCATACGTTGCCGCTCTTTTTATTGGAGCAATTTCATCGACGTTTCCAAATTTTTCCGTCCTCGCTGCGGATCCCTTCGATGGGAAATCTCTGTCAGCCTGGACAACGATTGACGGCAAGCCTGTAACCGCTGGCTGGGAAGTACTCGATGGAATGATTCATCTCAAAAAGGATGGCAAGGGTTCGGGGCATATACTCACGGCGAACGAGTTTGGCGACTTTACGTTGGCCTTCGAATGGAAGATCGCAAAGGGGGGAAACAGCGGTTTAAAGTATCGAGTGCAATCTTACGGCAACAAAGTTTTAGGCTGTGAATATCAAGTCTACGATGACGAAGGACCGAAGAAAATGCAACCGCGAAATAGTGCAGGTTCGCTATATGATCTCTACGAACCCAACTCGGCCAAGCAACTTAAACGAGCGGGTGAATGGAATCAAGCTAAGATTGTCGTTCGAGGCAATCGAATCGAGCACTGGCTCAACGGCCAGCAAGTTGTCATCGCAACCGTAGGCGACGCCGAGTGGAAAAAACGTATCAGCGAAAGCAAATTCAGTGAATACGCAGAGTTTAGTCAGCAGCCTCGAGGAAAGCTGATGCTTACCGATCATGGGAGCGAAGTTTGGTATCGTCATTTTGTCTTTGAGCCGCAAAGCGATTAGACATTTTTTGAATGCTAGTGTCTTCCTGTTTTGGGGACGACTTGCTGACTCGAGCCCACCTGTCGGGCCACCGAGTCGAGGATCCGTTGTAAGTCGATTGGATTAATTGGCTTGGTGAGGAATCCGTTCATGCCTGCATCGCGACATTGATCGGCATGGTGTTTGTCGTGATGCGCGGTCATTGCATAGATGGGCAAACCAATACCACGCCCGCGAATTTGCCGTGTCGCCCCAACTCCATCCAACTCAGGCATATCGAGGTCCATCAGACAAACATCGAAGTTCTGGCTCTCAAGTAACTCAGCTGCTTCTAGTCCATTGTTTGCAACGGTAGCCCTATGGCCAGACAACTCGAGTAGACCTACTAGAACGAGTTGATTGACCAGCCCGTCCTCGGCTACTAAGACATGTAGGTTGATATTGAGGTCCGATGCTGCGTTTGGCTCGGAGGGTGTGCTCCGTGGTTTGAAAATTGGATCTGTTAAGGCTATTGCATTGGGTTCCTGTTCCAGAAAGGCATCCGTAAGGGTGTCGATCCATTCATTTCCAATGCACGGCTTGACTAGAACTTTGCGAGTCACATCCTGCAAAGCATTTGGGCCTTGAGCCAACCAGCTTGGAATGCCAAGGGCTGAGGTTTGGTCAAGGATATCGCTTGCCTCGGGGCCTGCAGCGATGACAGCGTCAAAGAGTTCCAAGTCAGGGCGTTCCGTTGTGGACTTGTCGAACCAAGTATCCAAGCTAATCGTAAACCCACCGCAATCGTTTAGATTTTGTTCCAGGCAACGTCTAGCTGCATCGCATGGTTCGACGATCAAGAACCTCTGGCTGGAAAAACGATGCTGTCGTTTATCTGCAGTTTGAATTGTTGATGTTGGCACGGTCAGCGGTAGGACGATCGTGAATTCGCTGCCGACGTTTGCTTGGCTCGTGACCTCGATGACTCCGTCCATCAATCGAACGAGCTCGGCTGAAATGGAAAGCCCAAGTCCAGTGCCTCCGAATCGACGTGTTGTGCTGTTGTCCGCTTGAGAAAACGCTTCAAAGATTGATTTTTGTTTGTCTTCAGGGATGCCGATACCTGTATCCATGACACGAATCTTCCATTTCGGCGACTCAGCTAAACCTACATCCACTCGCAATTCGACGTAGCCCTTGGAAGTGAATTTTATCGCGTTTCCTAAAAGATTTAGGAGGATTTGCCGTAGCCTCATCGGATCGCCGATCATTTTTTCCGGCATATTCGGAGGGAAGTAGGCGGCGATCTCAATCCCCTTTTGCCAAGCCGGAACGGAAAGAAGTCCAACTGCATCCTGGAATACTTCCCTCGGACAGAATACGATCGATTCTACCGTCATTTTCCCTGCCTCTAGCTTTGAAAAATCGAGCAGATCATTGATCAATCGGAGCAACGAATCCCCTGAACGTTGGATGGTGTTCAAGTAGTTGGTAAGCCGCTGATTGGGATCGTTTGCCAATGCGAGTTGCGTCATTCCTAAGATTCCGTTGAGGGGCGTTCGGATCTCATGGCTCATCGTTGCCAGGAAGCGGCTCTTTGCTTGACTAGCCGCATTGGCTACCTCAATCGCATCGCGAAGCTGCTCTTCGGTTACACGGAGTGCTTCATTGCTTAGAATCAGCTCTGTTGAGCGAAGTTCAGCCGCAGCAGTGCGCTCCTCTACACGTTGTTCCAAAGTGGAATTCAGTTTATGCAGTTCGCCAAACCCCTCTGCATTTTCCAGCGCGGCACCCGTCAACGTAGCGATAAACTCAGCCACCTTCAACTCTTCATTGCCAAACAGGTTGTCCAGTTCCGTGTGACCAACCAAAAGGTAGGCCACGATCGATTCGCGAACTCGGATCGGAGTGGCTAAAAGACTACCGTTGGCAAAGCGATTTCGATCGTCCCAAGGCATGACTCGTGTCACACCTGCATTGCCTATTCGGCCGATGAAGCTGTTATCTTGGGAGATGCCATCCAATTGTGATAGTGTGACAACACCTGTCGATATTTTGTCGCAAACGGTCCACTTTGCGTCCCCCTCATCTCTGGAGAGAATGAGAATGATTTGTCCTCTTAGGAGATGCTGTGCCGTTAAGCAGCTTTCCCGAAAGATGTCGCGTTTGTCCAGCGATCGGGTGATTCGACGTCCGTCTGCCAGCAACGTGTCAAATCGATCTGCAAGCGAAAGCGATTCTTGCGAGGCCGTATTTCCCTCAATGCAGCGTATGGAATCCGCCAGGTTTTCCGTCAACCAAGCCAGCCTTTTGGCTTCTTCGTGTGTCAATTGCAGCTGACGATCATTCAGGTCTTGAGACAACTCGCTGAGGGACGTAAGTGACTCCCAAACCTGCATTAAACTATTGAGCTTTTCGCCGATTTTGATGCTTTTCCGAAACAACCTCGCAGCCGAGGAATTTTTCCCGATGAGCGATTCGATCATGGCTGACTCTCGCAATACTTGTGGAAGATCAGCCGGAAATTTCTTAGCAATTTTATAGGCAGTCTTGGCTGCAAGTCGTGCTTGATCAATACGATTTCGAAACAGCTGGACTTGATAACGTGGCGTCGTACTTGCAATGCGTCGAAGAGCGGTCACAAGCCATGCATAGCTGGGACTGGTATAGGTGTTGAGATGCCCTGCTTGCTTGCAACGTTCAATCGAATCTCGCAACGTTGCTACTGCGAGTGTGAGCTGGTCGCCTCGCATCTGAACGATGGCCAAAGCGAGATGGGTTTGAGTATGACTTTGAGCATCGGTTCGGTGAATCCCCGCCTGTTTCACAACAATATCCGCAGGAACTTGGTGTGGTGCGGATCGCATCCAAACGTCTAAACTGATGCCGGCAGCTTGATCGTCTCCGATTTCCACGCCTGAATCGTGAATGCGTTTCGCGTCGTTGGCTGCTTCTCGAAAACGGCCCGCTCGATAGAGTGCATTGGCCCGTTGATAGCGGGCCATATTGGTTTCCCAAGCATCTCCGGTTCGTTCTAGCAACTCGATCCCTTCCGAGGCGACATCGATGCAAGATTGAAAATGGGTTGCGGCCAAATGCACGACGCTGGCATAAGCAAGCGTCTGGCCCTGTCCCCAAAGATCCTGTTGATCGCAACGTATCTTGAGAGATCGCTTTGAATAGACTTCAGCACGTCGAAAGAATCGCAACAGGCTACATACCGGAGCATGTTCTGAGTAACTCTGGGCGAGTTCTGGCGTGTCTTGATAGCGTTCGGCATCGTTCATGGTTGAAAGGTGCGCGAACAAAGTCCAAACGGCTCCACGGCTAAACCAGTATGTGTGGCCCAAGCGGCTAAACAAGGTCCACTGCAAGCGTTGTAGTGGCGACGCCTCTTTGCAATTTCTAGGCAATCCCAAAAGTGAATGTCGAGCTTGCAGCAAGGATTGCCAAAATAAGCACGGAATCAATTGAGACGTAGTGCGTGGGACTCGAACTCCGCTTAATTCGAGCGCTGCAATATACTGCTCCGCCGCTTGCCTCATGCGCCCGCGTTTAAACTCGACGTCGCCCAATCTGCCCGTTATTTGGGTTCGATCCATAGCTTGGTCTGCATACGTAAGCGATTCAGCAAACGCGGAATCGGCGGCATCATAATCGCCTATGCTCAGGAAGACTTCTCCAATGCTCTCCGATGTCGTTCGCCTTCGGGTCCGATCGGATACGGTGATCCAATTCTGAGCCATCCGATAATAGCGAATAGCCAAATCATTTGCATATTGGCGCTGCGCGTGCTTTGCAGCCAGTGTTGAAAAATCGATCGTTTCGTTACGGCATCCAGCCGCATCGTAGTGGTATGCAAGTTCGTAATAGCGATTCGAATCCTCGTGGAATATTAGTTTTGCTGCATCGACATGCAATGCGTTCTTCTCTTCCGGATTGAGCTGGCCCAAGAACAGCTGTCGAACATCGTCGTGGACGAACCCCATTTGCCGCTGTTGGCTATCCGACCAAACCAGTTGTCGTTGGATTGCCAACTCCAAAGCCTCTTGTGCCGGATCCCCGTCGACATTGGAAAGCAATTGCGCTTCGCGATATCGAAAGCTTTTTCCCAATATGGCGCCGGCTCGCAGGAGCAGCACTGCGTGAGCGGGCAGTCCGGTAGTGCGTGTTGTCAATGCACTCGATCCGTGGCTATGGCTCTGAAGAGTTAGGGGGGTACCAGGCCGAATAGACCATGCCCCATCGCGAAAGTAAACACTTCCGGATTCGATCATTCCCTGGAGTAAAGATATCGCTAGGAACGGGTTTCCTTTGGCGGCATTCGCTGCCATTTTCAAAGCTTCTCTTGGGAATTCACCGATCATCGAGTTAAGTATTGCGCTGATTTCGTACCGAGCCAACGGTTCTAGTATCTCGGGAGTTTGTCCCAGTTCGGACTGGAGTTGCATGCCGCTACTCAGCAATCCCGTAACGACGACCATAAGCGAATTGCCTTGCCCCACTTTTCTTGTTTTCAACCAGCCGGTCAGCAAGTCGCGCGAGAGTGCGTCGAACCGATCGAGATTGTCCACCAACATCACGAAGCGGTTTGGTCGTGTATTCAACATGTCCAAAAGGGACTCGACAGCTCGTTTCATTCGTTGCCCAGCAAACTTCTCTGGCCCAACATTCGTTGTCTTTTCCTTGGAAGCGAACAGCCAAGGAAATAGCGTGTTTATACTTTCCTCATGCTGGGCCAAGTCTTCGGTCATGGTGCAGAGAAGTGCCGGATTCGCAATGCAATGCTCTTCCAAATCGCGGCTGAGCGAACCAAATGTCTCGAGAGGGCGAGAGTGCTCGCTGTCTATTCCCGTCATTCGAACGACCCTCGCATCGCAGGCCATGGCTTCCTTTGCAAACTCATCCAAGAGTCGCGTTTTGCCCTCTCCTGATTTGGATAGAATTAGCCAGCGTTGAACCGGCAAACTAGTATCAGAGAGAGCCTGAACGAACCGATTTAGCCACGGATCCCGACCTACAAGAGAGGGTTCACACAATCGCTCGCGTTTATCGGTGCAACCAAGTACGACCGAATCTTTTCTATTTCCTTCAAGCCAATCCACAATCGAATTCGAATCCGCAAGTGCGGCTTTTGCGGATTGATAGCGATCGCGCGGTTCTCGCTTCAATAGTCGCAAAATAAATTCATCAATACAGCGTGCTATTGAGTTTCCTCTTTCTCGCAAGCTGGCAACCGATGTAGTCATTTGCCCCAACATCAGTTCGCTCAAATTGGATGCTGGGATCGGATCCTCGCCACTTATCGTACGATAGAGAAAGACCCCTAAACTGTATAAATCTGTATGCGGTCCGACGGTTCGTTGTAGAACACCCGTCTGCTCGGGGGCGAGGAAGATAGCCCGTTCCAAAGATAGCGTCGTATTGATCGCACCTCCAATCATCTTTGGAGTTACAACCGAAGTGCTGCTAATAAGAACCGCCCGTCGCTCGGGCAGAAGTATGCGAATAGTCGCATCGTTTAGTTCCGAAAAAAGTTCTCCATTGGCGTGTCGTGTTTGGAGATCCAATAGGATGTCCGTAGACAATTTCAGCAAGGACAGTATGCGCTGAGAATTATCACTGATGGAGGATATCCAATCAGCAATCGGAATGGCGCCAGAAGTCGTGTGCATGTTGCTCGGTGGTTCGTCGGTTTGATTCTTCGATGAAATGGGATCCTGCACGAGAATCAACCGACAGCACAAATGGGGGTAACAAAACACCCAAAAAGACAGGGCACAAACAGAATTGGGAATTTAACACCTGGCGCTCTTAGCAAAGCTTATCGCTTTGCACTGAATAGAGTATGGAATGTAAATAACGAGCTGCCATAAAAAATAATTCGCTTTCAATGAAGTCGTGTGAAAGGCAATCGAAAATCCTGATTGTACCGATGCAAATATCTTATTTTCAATTCTTGGATGCAGTTTTTGTATTTGTCTCATGTCGGTACGGTTATGTTCGCGGCTCTTGAATTTCAAGTCCAGATCGCCCAGCCGTTCAAACGCATTTTCATGTTCGATTTTTCATGGTTTTTTGGTTGAACTTAGGATAGGAGTTGCAAACTATGGCATCGGTCATACCCAACCTTCAGGGACATGTGATTGAAAGTATTTCAAAAACGATATCGAGGCGTTTTGATCACCCGCATGAAACTCTTCCGGATACGAACTTAACCTTCCTTAACTCCGTTGTAGCAAATCTGCGATCATCCGCAGCTGAACCTCAGGAGGTCCAGGCATCCGTGCATCGACTGTGTATCGAATGCAAAAAATTGCGAGACCAATTGGCCCCAGACGCATGGGCAAACTGTGTTAAGCAAATTCGCGAATCGGATCTACTGTCCCTCGTTCACCAAGATCCATTCACCAGTCGAGCGTACAACAAGCCTCGAGGCTACGCTGGCGACGCGGTGATGATGGACTATATCTATGGCTTGGATGAGGGATGGCAACCACCAGCAACGAGTCTACTCGGCCAACGAATCTTTCAGTATACGATTAGCGCTTCTGCTTCTGCGGGAGTGCGTGCACGACGTGAACATTTGGCGGAGAAACTCGATGAGATAGCGCGTTCCAAAGCCAAACCCGAAGTGATGGCTGTCGCTTCCGGTCACCTGAGGGAAGCCTCAATGAGTTCCGCCGTTCGGCGTCGAAGGTTTGGTAGGTTTATCGCATTGGACGCAGATGCGGAAAGCCTAGCAGAAGTCGAACGCAGTTTCGGACGCTATGGAGTTCAGTGCGAGCTGGCCGATATTCGAAAACTGCTCGCAGGCCGTATGGACTTCGGCACTCTCGATTTGATTTATTCGACCGGACTGTATGACTATCTCAATGAAAAGACCGCGCAAAATCTAAGCTGCCATTTGTTTTCGATGCTCAAATCCGGCGGAAAACTCGTACTCGCAAATTTCCTGCCAACCATCCATGACATCGGGTACATGGAAGCCTGCATGGATTGGTTTTTGGTGTATCGCGATCGAATGGACATGATGGGTCTGACTAAACTGATCGACCAAGCAGATATACGAGACATTCATGTCAGTGTAGAAGAAAACCAAAATATCATATTCCTCGAGGTAACACGGACCTAACTAGAACGCGTTCGATGGCACTGGCGCCGGGTATGTACCAAGCTCAGGTACCGAAAGAGGAGTATTGGTCTTGATCGATTCTTCATTGGCGTGCATCTGAACATCAAGTTCGAATCGTATGCGTCGCATTTGCGTTTCGACATTTGAGAATGCATCGACCAAATCAGGGTCGAAGTGCGAACCGCGACTCTTGTAAAGGATTTCGGCGGCCGCTTCGTGTGTAAAGGCGGGCTTGTAGACTCGTTTGGTTGTCAATGCATCGTAAACATCGGCAACTGCAACAATGCGTGCGGACAATGGAATCTCCTCACCTTTGAGTTGAAACGGATAGCCAGTACCATCCCAGCGTTCATGGTGCTTCAACGCAATGTCCATTGCCATCTTCAGAAAGCTTGCTTCCGGATGGGCTTGCGCGGACGCACCTAGAGTTTCGCCACCGATCAAAGTATGACGCTTCATCACCTCAAACTCTTCCGGCGTAAGCTTACCCGGTTTGAGCAGAACATTATCCGGAATGCCAACTTTGCCAACATCATGCAACGGGCTCGTCAAATAGATCAATTCGACGAACTGGGCATCGACGACATTTTCAAATTTGGGCCAAGTCATTAGTTCGGTCGCCAAAATTTTCGAGTACTCGCGAATTCGCTCCAGATGAGTGCCTGTATCAGAATCGCGACTTTCGGCCAATTTGGCCAGCGAGAAGATCATCATGTCGCGTCCCTCAAGTGACAGCAGACGCCGACCGCCCTCCAGTCGCAATCGCAATTCTTCGTGACGAAACGGCTTGCTCAAATAATCATCTGCTCCGGCATCGAGTCCGAGTATCAGACTTTTTGTGTCTGAGTGACTCGTTAAGAGAATCAAATACGTATACTGAATCGACGGCCGATTCCGAATCGCGCGACAAAGTTCAACACCGTTTATCTCCGGCATATCCACATCGGATATCACGATGCGAGGCGAGAAGTAACGCATCTTTTCGAGTGCTTCTTTGCCGTTCATTGCGAGTTCAACCGTGTAACCCGACTCTCGCAGAAAGTTGGACAGTATCTCTAGTGCAATCGGATCGTCGTCAACGATCATCACCTTGAGTCCATTGGATTTGGCTTCAGTCACGGATGGTATTTCGGTCGTCAATGTCATAATGGATTCGAATCCCTTACAGAAAGTGCGTCGATCGACTTTTCGATTTGTTGATTCAAATCCCACCATCGCTCAGCGATTAGATCGATTTCGTTGTTGCGCGCAACGCGTTCGACTTGATGCGCTGCTTCCGATAGCGGAATCGCACACATATTCGACGCTGTGCCGCGTAACTTGTGTGCAATCCTGGCGACTGAACTCAGGTCGCAAATCTCAATCGCATCCTGCAACAAATGACGCTCACTGGGAAGTGAACTCAAAAATGCAATACGCAGTTTTTCCACCAATGCGGAATTGCCTAAGCAGCGTTCAAGCAACTTGACTTTGTCAATCGATGGGCTAGTGATAGACATTTTTGGCCGGCGGTGAATCTATACTTTGGATCAAAGTGGAAAAAACCTTTATTAAAAATTTAGCACACCATTTGGCCTCCGGGCAAGAATCGCAAGGGTCCGACGATCTATCGTAGAATTCCTGATGAAAAATCAAATACTAACGGTTGAATGCTACACGTTCATTTCGGTAGAGTCGTCGTTCTATCGTCAATTTCATCAGAACGAGAACAGATCGATCGTTACAGCTTGTCTTTTCGGACTATTCCTTCTATTGCTCCACAACCCGATATATTTTCAGAATTACGTAGGTCAGCATGTCCCACGTGAGGCTATGTCCGGCTGAGGACAGCCGGACCTATGTGAGGATAGGCCAAGTTGGGGGTAGGGCGTTTGAATTACGAGGGCCGCTTTTTCTTGCCACGCACTTCGCTATCAAATGTGCTCTTCTGCCTCAAGAGATGATGGTAGTGCTGAGCGAAACGATGTGCTTCGTCTCGAACGTACTGCAACAATCGTAACGCAAACGACTCGCGGCCCAGCCGGATCGGGTCGCTCTCGCCCGGACGGTAGATCTCCTCCTCTTTCTTTGCCAGCGAGACCATCACAGGTGGCTCGATGTCCTGATCGCGGAATGCAGCCAACGCGGCATTCAATTGCCCTTTGCCTCCGTCGATCATGAGCAAGTCGGGAAACGCTTCTTGCTCATCGCTCAACTTGCGAAAGCGACGTGAGATCACCTCGTATATGCTTCGAAAATCGTCGATCCCTTTGACTTCTTGGATTCGATACCGACGGTAACCAGGCTTGAAAGGTAAACCGTCTAAGAACTGCACCAACGAGGCAACCGTGTTGCTGCCACCCAAGTGTGCAATATCGACTCCTTCGATCACTCGCGGCTCCTTGTCCATTCCAAGCACCTTCTTGAGGGCACGCATTCCCTTCTTGGGATCAATATAAAAAACCTCAGGCTGCGCATGGAGATCGATCTCTCCCCGGTCACTTAAGTTGTCTAGTAACTGGATCTCGTCTCGGAGTTTTGCCGCCTTTTCAAATTCGAGCTTGGTAGACGCCTCCAACATTTCCTCTCGCATCTGCTTGAGCAATCGATCGCTGCCTCCCTCAAGAAAAGTTTGTAGCCGACGAATGTCCCGTCGATAGTCTGCCTTGCCGATGCGTTTGTTACAAGGAGCAGTGCATTGTTTGATCGAGGCGAGTAGACAGGGACGAAACCACTCCCAACGTGGATCGTTTTCCTCGATGTCCAGTGAGCAAGTTCTGAATTGAAAAACTCTTTGCATGACTTGGAGCGCGCCACGCAACTGACCAGCGCTGGTGAACGGTCCATAGAGCTTGGCACCCTTCGCTTTCGGCGTGCGTGTTACTTCGACACGAGGAAAGTCCTCATGCGTGGTGATCATCAAATACGGAAAGGTTTTGTCGTCTTTGAGGTCCTTATTGTGCCGCGGTTGAATGTCTTTTACGAGGCGACTTTCGGTCAGCAAGGCATCCACCTCGCTACGGCACAACATGAAGTCAATATCGGCAATTTCATGAACCCAATCGGCCGTCCGAATTTCTTGAGCAGCAGCGGCTAAAAAATAGCTACCGGCTCGCGAGCGTAGGTTCTTTGCTTTGCCAACGTAGATAACGACACCGGTCGCGTCCTTCATCAGATAGACGCCAGGTGATTGCGGAAAATCCCGAACCTTTTCGGCAGCGTGGCGAAATCCAAGATTCCCGCTCAACAACGCATCAAGACGCTCTCGAACTTCCGGGCTTGCATCCGCAAGATGTTCGTCGGGCTCTACGAGTGTGACTTCTAAACCAAGCTCGTCTTCCTCATCCGTTTCCGTCCGGTCGATGTCGGTCATTCCATCTGCTCCGTGTCGGTCAGCGATTTATCGCTGACCATCGCATGTTTAACCCGCGTAGCAGCGGGCGATGTTTGATCGGATGGCATTAGAAGATCTCGCGGCTGCGCCGGTTACACGTCGACCTCACGGCTGCGCAGGTTCAACATTTGAAGCGACTTTTAGTCGCGAACTAAGGTTGGAAACCTGGGAATGCTCCCTGGCCTGGAAATCCACCTTGAGGTGCTCCCATGCCCGCTCCAGGGGCAGTCTTTGGCTGGATCAATTCCGTGATCGCAATTTTCAACTTTTTATAATCCGATTCGCTAACAACATAATACCAATCCGCAAAACGGCCATTGAGTTCGGCGACTTTGTTTTTCGCAGCCTTCAATTTGTCATTTTTTTGATCGATTTTGCGTTGGTTCTCTTTGGTAATCCGCTCACGCGTCGCTTCTAATCGTTCCTTCCACTCGTCCTCGGTCGGTTCTGCGTTTGCAGCTGGTTCTTTCGGGACCGCTGGTGCATCGGCACTCGCTGGCACCTCGGACTTCTTTTCCTCGGAAGGCTCTTGAAAGGCGACCAGTCTACCCGCTGGTGAATCGCCACGATTCGAAAGCGTTTGCGGCTTTTCCGGTTCTGCTGGTGTCTTTGGCTCCTCCGGAGTGACCGCAGGTTCAGAGGCAGGCTTTTCCGAAGCCGGTTTTTCAGCGGCGGGAGGTTCCAATGGTTTTTCGGTCGCGGGCGCGGGATCCTTCGGGTTCGCATCGGAAGCAGCGGGATCTGTCCCCTTTGGTTCGTCCACTTTGGGTTCGTCCACTTTGGGTTCGTCCACTTTGGGTTCACTAGGCGGCGTCACTGCTGGTGCCGGCATCTTCAAACGTTCGATTTCCTTCAGTTCTTCTACCGTTTCAGGAAGTCGTTCTAGATCGGGTTCTGGAAACTTTGACTCGTCCACTCGGGTCGTGACTAACATGAATCGATTGATCGAAACCGTTTCCTCCGCTTTGCCTTCTTCTTTTGCGTCAGCGGCATCGACAGCGTTAATCTCTGCTCCGGCAGCACCACCGAATCGCAGTAGGTATTGAACACCATCCTTGAGCGTTACCACCAGCTCGCCACTCTTGGAATAGAAATCGATGGTGTCACCACCTTTTTGATTTGGATTTGGAAAGAACCCGCGGCGTTGAAGCGACATGAGCGACTCGCTGTTCTTCAACAGGTTGCTGTCTCCTTTAAGATCCGCTGCAAGCCCGGCAGGCTTCTTGATGACGTCCGCAATCTTCAAGTTGTCGAGAGTGTTCTTCATTTCGTTTAATTTGGTTGCGTTGAGTTGCTCCTCAGGATTCAAGGCGCGTTCGGATGGCGGATCAGACTCGAAACTGGTAATACGTTTCGGTTCCCATTGACCGCTCCCAGTCGCAAAATTTAAATCCGCTTCGTAGTTACGACTCAGCGCGAGCCCTTGTTGAGTTGTTATGATTTGGTAATCTCGAACGCCCAGCGTCTCGATGTCATTGCTGCTCAATTTGAGTAGGTCCGGTTCGATCCATTGTTTGAAATCCGTGCTTAGCGGAGCGGTATCCAATTCAACGACATAAATGACATCCTCGGACGGGACGCGAACGTATCGTTTTTTCTTGTCGATTTCTTTGCCGATGATCACGTCCGTCAGCATGTCCCCTTTTTCATCCCGCATTTGGACCAGCATGCCTACGCCTTCTCCTCCTTGGTCTGAGTTCTGCTTGTTCGGCTCAACGACACCAAAAAGCGCTTGTTCCGACTTCTTTTCCGTCGCGATACCCAGTACTTTAAGGCCGACAAACAAATTTGCGGCCTCGCTCATCTGCTTGCCTGCATCGGCTGGATAACTCTCGTGCGACGGAATGGTCCAAATTCCAAACTTTCGATCGCGAGCGACCTCGAAATCGACATAATCTTCCTTGGGCGTATCGTATCGCAGTATCTTGAGCGATGCCGCTGCAAGAGGATCGGTAAACTTCTCAAAGAGTGGTTTTCCCACCATCTCTATAATCGGAGAGTTGACACGGTTGCCGTTCGACGTAAACCACGCCAAGAGTACAACGATGCCAACCACGGCTGCTAATGACCCGGTCTTGGTTCCCTCTGTCACTTTTCAATCTCTCCAATATCTACGCTTGGTTTGTCTATTAAATTTATTTTGTACGGTAGTGTTCGGTTATCGCAAACGGGTCTTTGCAATACCATCGCGTTCACGCAATCGACGCGAAACCATGACGATGATTCCAACGAGGAGCGGCGGGATGGGTGGCACAAAGACAGCCAGCAATTTATAGTAGTTTTGTATCTTGCCAATCGCATCATCCGATTGACGGCGGGCCTCACGGATTCCCTGGTCCCGAGTTCGTTCTAGGCGTTCTTTTTCGACCTGGAACTTCTTTGTCAATTGCATCTTTTTGATTTGGTCTATCTGCATCTTTTCTTGCAGCTTTTTAATGCTCTCAGGGTCGATTGCACCTTGCGATTGCAATTTTTCAATTTGCTCCTTCAAGTCTCGTTCCGACTTGGCATTTTCCTCTTCTACCGCTGCGACCGCTTTGGTGTAATCACTCTGATAGTCGGTTCGCTTCTTTGCTTCGTCTTTGCGAGCTTCATCCGCTTTGAGCTCGACCAGTTTTAGCGTGCTGTAAGTTGGAATATGTCGCCGTACTTGAGGGTATCGCGTTTCGCCAACAAGGACGTCAATTGCATTTAAAACAAAGGTGATATTTTGGAATTGAAAATTGATATCCTCCAACATTGGCGGACGATTGCGGATGTCGACAAATGTTCTGGACATACAGTCGATGTCGGTAACATAGACAGCCTTAATTGGACGTTTTGCTGATGAGGACTCGCTCTTGGCTCCTTCCTCGCCTTCGATTAGCGCGGCAAGGATTTGCTCTCCTTTATTCGCTCCACGTCTAATTTGGTACTCGGTGGCTCGACTGAGACCAGACTGCTGCACACCATCGATTTCCGACTTCGGCATGGTGCCTGCGATTTGGCCTGTTTTTACTAACGTCGTGAACTTGATACCGGAATCCTTGGCTGGAAGAATCACACCTGCGTAGAGAAACATGATTTCCTTTAAGCCCTTGGTGATTTCGCTATCATCACTGAGCGCATTTTCGGCCCCTGGCGCTTCCTCACGAGCGAAGATCCAAAGATCGGAGGCTTCCGATGTCTCGGCCAAGACTGGATAGGGATTGTACTCTTGCCAGCAAATGTCTGGCGAAAAGCCACCCATCATACCTGGCCTGCCCGGGACCTCGATACCAAGTGCTCGCCAAAGAGGACGGATGTCTCCTTTGGGCTGCTGCCCGCCCCCACCCATCATTCCCATCATTCCGCCAGCAGGCGGCTTAGGATCGCCCGTTCCAGGAATCTGGTCCAGAGCGACGATTGGATCCTCGAAGATTGCAGTTGGGACGCCAGCCAACACCGCGTTCGTAAAATGGATCATTTCTTCTGGCGCGAGCGACGAAGGCTGTACAGCCAGCAAGACATCGACCTTCTCGGTATCGATAGGCGAGGCTGGGTTGACGTCTATAATTTCGTACTGTTTGGCTAGCTCCTCCACAATCGGTTGCTGTGGTTGCGTCTGGAAGGTTCGCATGTCTGCGCCCCCCATCAGCTTGGCGTCCGTTTTAACAATCCCAAGTTTCTTGCGAGTGGGTTTGGCGACCGTAGTCAAAGATCGAGCAAGTTCGTATTCGACGGGCACGCCCGGTTCGAAGAATGGGATCACGACTTTTTGTAAACCACTTCGAAAAGCCGCTCCCAAAAGTACGGGTTGATCGGAATAGGTACCGCGTTCGCGCACACGTATCATCTGCGGTACGATACCGTATTGTTGTTCGGCCAACTTCTCCTCGTCGCTCGATGGAACGATCGAGTCGTAGATATGCACTCGCATCGAAATCCCAGCGGATTTTGCTGTCGATTCGAATTCTTTGAGCAACGAAACGATTTGATACTTAATTTTGGCGTATTGTTCTGGCACTTCGTCCGAGATAAAAGCGTCCACGACGATGTCTCGATCCTTGCCAAGCGATCGAATCATTTCGGAGGTGACTGGAGAAAGTGAACTCACCTTCATTTCGGTAGCGTCCAGCCGCAATAGATCTCGATTTCGGAATAGCACACTACCCGCGTAAGCAAGCACCCCGAGCAAAGCGATTCGGGTCAGGAAGTGAGCTAGTTTTGCATTGCCATCTCGTCCGCCACTCCAGTGCCGCTTGCCGATCAACACCATGCACAAGTAAACGCCAAAGGTCGCTACGAGCAAAAAGTACGACATACCCGAAAGGCTCAAGACGCCTCGGCCAAAGTCATCGAATCGTTCTTGAATGCTGAAGTTCTTAATTTCTCTCGCAACGGTACGATTTGCAATGGTGTCAGCTTTAAATGCAAAAGCCAGCGGTGCGTTGAACAGGGCACCGAGGATGAATCCGACCGTCAGATTGCTGGTCAAGAACGATGCGACCATCCCGATCGAGATCATGGCTAAACCGATAAACCAGTAGCCAATGTAGTTGGTAAAGAAGAGCCCCGTATCGATCTCACCTTGAGTCAACAATGCCAATACGATGAAGGTCGAGAGCTGCGAAAACAAGAGCGAAACAGTGTAAATTGCCGAGGCTGCCACGTACTTGCCTGCCACAATATCGAAGTCATCCGCAGGAAGCGTTAAGAGCAGCTCGTCCGTTCCTTGCCGCTTTTCTTCAGCCCAAATGCTCATCGTGATGGCAGGGATGAAAAACATCATAATATAAGTAAACCACTTGTTTAGTTGCCCGAGAGTTCCAAGGTTCGAACTAAAGAATTCGTGCGGCCAAAACGCAGCCATGCTCGTAAGCAAAACGAACAGACAAAGAAAGACATAGCCGGTCGGGTTCGAAAAATAGCCGTAGAAGTTTCGCTTGAGCACGGCGTATGCAACGCGGCGGCCGCGAGCAAGCAAGACCACGAGTGCGAGAATTACAGCCAAGAAAACAATGTCTAGCAACAGCAGCTTGACCAATGCGGTGAGAACGAGAGCCACTTGCGGTATTCCTTAATCACAAAATCGTTGATCGGTTACGTTTGAGTCTTGAGTCAGCAAACGGTTTTGATGACGCACTATTGATTTGCTTCGAGTTGCATCATGGAGAATCCCATGCTTTGCACGTGTGTACTAAACTGCTGCACCAGTAAGTTTGTGGAACGCAGCAGACAAGTCACCCTTGACTTGCTTTAAATCATCTACCGTCCCTTCGAAAACCTTTCGGCCTTCGTTGATCACGATGACGCGAGAGGCCATCGCCTCGACCTCTTGCAAAATGTGTGTCGACAACAAAATAGTCTTGGTCTCACCAAGCTTCTTCATGGTATTGCGAACCTCGCGGATTTGGTTCGGATCAAGACCCGCTGTCGGTTCGTCGAGAATGAGCACTTCAGGTTCGTGCAGCAATGCTTGAGCCATGCCAACTCGCTGGCGAAATCCTTTGGACAGCTTGCTAATCGCTTTGTGCACGACCGATTTTAGATCGCAAAGTTCGATGACGGCTTCGATCCGAGTCTTCTTATAAGCGGTAGCCATTCCACGAGCATCGGCGAAAAAACTGAGCAGACTGTGAGGAGTCATGTCAGGATAGAGTGGGCCGTTCTCGGGCAAATATCCAAGTCGAATGGAACCTGCAATGCGATCGGAAAACATATCGTGCCCAGCGATGCGAGCGACTCCTTCACTTGGAGCTAGATATCCTGTCAGCATCTTCATGGTCGTGCTTTTCCCGGCACCGTTTGGCCCCAAGAATGCGACAAGCTCGCCTTTACTAACTTTGAACGACACGTCTCG
This sequence comes from Pirellula staleyi DSM 6068, assembly GCA_945900945.1. Lineage (GTDB taxonomy): Bacteria > Planctomycetota > Planctomycetia > Pirellulales > Pirellulaceae > JBKCUI01. The sequence continues at coordinate 4,587 of CAMDKL010000040.1, read as the reverse complement.
AGCAGCGGCGAACGGACCATAAAACTTGGACAATCCCTCAGCCTCAATCATCACTGTGGAGCTAACACTTGGTTTAGGCATATTAAGTCAACTGTTGTATCGTAATGGGATGTATCTTAATGGGAACCAACTCTGCGGCGAACCGATCCGGTCGCACCAAGCCGGAAACGAGTATATCGCTTTTTGATAGTCCAACAACGCATCTTTGACGGTTGGTTCAAGGAAAACGACTCGGTTAATCGTTCTCCAAGCTACCGAACCGCCCTCTATCAATCACCTCGAAGCTTGAGATTCATGATCTCGAGTTTTTCTCGCACTTCCGTCAAACTGGTCACGCCAAAGTTTTTGCACTCCAATAGATCGTCGCCCGTCTTGCGAATCAGCTCGCCGATCGTATTGAGTTGCAATCGAACCATGCACTTGCGAGCACGCACCGATAGATTCAATTCCGAAATTGGCCGGTCAAGCAGAATTTGCTGATCCGGCGTCATGCCGCTGACATCCAACGGTGGATCCGCTTCTCGTTTTTCATGCGAAAACTGACCGAGTCCCAAACCGCGTGCAACGAGCATTTCTCGGATTTCGACAAGTGAGGTTTCGCCAAAATTCTTGCTGGAAAGAAGCGTTTGCTCCGATACGCGAGTCAAATCGCCAAGCGTTCGAATCCCCATCTTCTGCAAGCAATTTCGGGATCGCACCGAAAGTTCGAAATCGGTTACCGGCACGTTAAGCAACTGTGCCAATCGCTCGTTCTTTTTTTGCGAATCCTCATCGTACAGGATGTTGCCACCCGCAGCCGCATCCTTTAAATAAAGGACTGCCAAACGGTGGTCGGGTTGTGTTTCCAAAATGCGTCGATAGCAAGCCTGAGCACGCGCATAGTCGTTGCGGTCTTCGTACATAATTCCCAAATTGAGCAACGTTCCCACGTGCGAAGGAATAACTCCAGCACCGCGTTGATAGAGTTCAAACGCATGCTGGTCATTCCCAACCCGATCGTTCTCTAAGGCCAACCCAAAAAGGGCACCGGCGTGCCGTGGATTCACTTGAAGAGCTCTTTGGTAAAGTGCAATCACTTCGGTTAAGTTGCCGCCAATCGAAGCCAACGTAGCCGCACGTTGAAAAGGATATTCTGCATGTTGCTCTACGGAACCAAATATATTGTCCAATAGCTTCAGCGCTTCATCCTTACGACCGACATAGCGAAGTACTTCTGCGCGAGATAGTTGGCACCATTCTGGGGTGTAACCTGACCGCTCGGCGGCGTCGTAATAGCCCAACGCTCGCTCGTATTCTTCTAGCTGAAAACAGCTTTTCCCTAGGTAATACTGAGCCAATGCACCACCATCCGCTTGCTTGAGCGTCGCTTCAGCGTCCTCAAACTTGCCGATCAAATACATGCACACACCCAGCCGAGTCAATGTAGCAGGGGATGGATTCGGGGTTTGATGAAGCTCGTGAACAGCATCTCGCAACAACGCACACTGTGTCAGGTCATCTTCGATCGATCGAACCAACCGATCAATGTCCAGAGGACCAAACGAATGGTTGGAAAGAACGATCTCACGGATATCTATTACCGCCATTTGAACCATATGCTCTAAAATCCCCAATTAAATATTTTGTCGACTGGCTTTCACTAGTCATCCGAACCAGCATCTTGGAAGCCGATGGTGGGAGTCGAACCCGCAACCCCCGCATTACGAATGCGGTGCTCTACCAATTGAAGCTACATCGGCATTTCGCTTGGATCGTCGCGACGTGCAAACACCAGGCCGCCACCTAGGTAAATCGACCCCTTTTCCAAGAATCCCATAAAATAAAGGGAATGGGTAGGAATCGTCAAGGGCAACCTAGTTATTATTTTATTTAATATTGATTCGCAAATCCGGCTGTCTCACGTAGGTCCGGCTGTCCTCAGCCGGACACTGACAGCAGGAACACTTTGCCGAGCATCCTGACTCGGTATGATACAACTGCTGTCCATTCCGATTTCTTTAAGGGAATTCAACGCTCGAAAAACGATCATGCCATCTGCCATTACGCCCTTGTTGGTCCAGCAACCTGAAACCGTTATTCCGGATCAGTTCTTTTCGTTGCTTCGGGAAATTTGGGGGTTCGACAACCTTCGCCCGTCACAGCACGCAGCGATAGGATCCATTCTCGAAGGCCGCGATACTTTGGTGGTCATGCCCACAGGCGGTGGCAAATCCCTTTGCTATCAGGCGCCCGCCATTTTTCGGGGTGGGATGACGATCGTGGTTTCACCTCTGATCGCACTGATGAAGGACCAAGTTGATTCGCTGAAGCAAGTCGGTGTCAATGCAATTCGCATCGATAGTACACTCTCGGCGTCCGAAAAAAGAGACTCGGCAAACCAGATTCGCTCTGGCCAAGTGCGGATGCTGTTCGTTTCGCCGGAACGTCTCGCCAATCAGGACTTCGTCCGATTTCTCGATGGAAACGACGTCCACACCATTGCGATCGATGAAGCCCACTGCGTATCGCAATGGGGGCATGACTTCCGACCAGAGTATCGGCAATTGAGCAGCCTTCGCAAGTTGTTCCCAACGGCGGCCATGCATGGCTTTACCGCAACGGCTACGGAAAAAGTACGATTGGATATCATCGACCAATTGGGGCTCAAGACGCCCCGAGTCCTAGTCAGTTCCTTTGATCGCCCTAATTTGACCTACCGCGTTTTGCCGCAACTCGACGTGCAAGATCAAATTCGAGAGGTCTGTGAACGCCATCGAGGCTCCGGAGGAATCATTTACTGTTTACGCCGCAAAGATGTCGAGTCCGTCACTGAATACTTACAACGAAAAGGCTACTCGGCGGTCGGTTACCATGCTGGCATGTCGCACGAGGAACGTAAGTTAGCGCAAGAAGCCTTTCTCACCGAAGCGGTTGATGTGGCGGTAGCGACGGTCGCATTCGGAATGGGTATCGATCGATCCAACGTTCGATTTGTTCTACACGCTTCGATTCCCAAATCCATTGAGCACTATCAACAAGAGACAGGTCGAGCTGGACGCGATGGCTTGCCAGCCGAGTGCGTCTTGTTCCACAGCGCTGGTGATGCGATCACTCTCAAGAAGATTACCGAAGCAAGTCTCATCGAAGCCGGTGCGCGTGAAGAGATCCTTATCGCATCGCGAAATCAGATCGAGGAAATGTCTCGTTATTGTCGAACGCCGGTGTGTCGCCACAGGGCGTTAGTCGAATACTTCGGGCAATCCTACGGTAATGACTCGTGCAGCGCATGCGATATTTGTTTAGGGGATACCGATGATGTGCCCGACGCAAAAGTCGTCGCTCAAAAAATCCTGTCCTGCGTCTTTAGAGTACAGGAACGGTTCGGAGTCAACTATGTCGTCGAGATCTTGCTCGGTGCCAAAACGCAAATGGTATTGCAACGTGGGCACGACAAACTTAGTACTTATGGATTGTTAAAGGATATCCCCAAAGCTCAACTGCGAGATTGGGTTTATCAGCTCATCGGCCAGGGCTCGCTGGAATTGGAAGGGACCGAGTATCCCATTCTCAAGCTCAACGCCAATTCCAAAGCGATCTTGTTTGGCGACGGACAACCGAGACTGATTCGCACGGTCGCTGCATCCGCTTCGAAGGATCGAAGGCAAGCGGCACCAAGCGATGCGATTGCGCACGCGGATAAGGCATTGTTTGAAAAGCTGAAAGCGGTTCGGCGTAAGTTGGCGAGCGAACAAAACGTGCCGCCGTTCGTCATTTTTTCCGACAATGTTTTGTTCGAAATGAGCGCGCAAAGACCCTCCACTCCAGAGGGAATGTTGAACGTCTCTGGAATCGGAAATGTAAAGCTAAACGCCTACGGTCGAACGTTTTTAGAAGCCATTCAGGAACACTGCAGTTCGGCTTCTGTCGAGATGGATGTGAACTGGAAAAAGGATTTAATCGGACAAGCGGTCGGCAAACCGCGAACCGTTCGATTGGGCCCAGCCGGGACCAAAGCGATATCCTATCCACTATTGCGAGAGGGCCGACCGTTCGAAGAAATCGCGGAAAAGGCGGAGATCACCGTTGGGACAGTCGTATCTCATCTGCTGGATTTGATGCAGGACGAGGCGATTTCGTCGATCGATTGCTGGATGGCACCTGAGGTGCAACAGCGGATCATTGCCGCTGCCGATATTGTAGGTCGAGAAAAGTTGAAGCCGATTTTTGAGCATTTGGAGCTAAGTGTCCCCTACGAACAAATTCGGCTTACACTCCATTTCGAAAAACAGCAAAACCCATAGGAACAAATGGGCAACCCACCTGGTGAACGCGAGTGATGTTCAACGAGAATGGTTTTTTATCTCGTAAGAAAATAGTGCATCTGTCGAGGCCGATTTGCCAACGATTCCCCCAAACCCTTATGAGCCTCCCACCGGCATCGAGACAGAGCCTGTTCGAACTCCAGGTTACATTCGCATAGCCGCTGGTACCGCGGTTTTTCTGATCGGTCTTGGTGTGTTTGGTGCAGGCGTCGTTGGAACATTGTTGACAATGCAAAGTATTGTATCGAACTCTGCAAGGCATCTTTGGCCGAATATGATTGCCGTA
>CAMDKL010000039.1 GCA_945900945.1 Pirellula staleyi DSM 6068 | reverse complement strand
AGGTGGTGGGTTACCATTAGGAGCACTACCGGCTGGATTCGTGGGGAAAGAAATATTAGGAGCGTCTGGCAAAGTCGTATTGAATTCAGGATTTACGTTTAGGACCGTTGAAGAAGCACGGCTGGTTTTGTACCAAGCATAAAACTCTTCACCGGCTTTCGTCTCCAGCCAAGCAACACGCTTCGCGGATTCTGCAATCAACTCAATCCCCATCGCTTTGTTTTGGATTACTTTTCGGTAGAAAGAAAGAGCTTTTTCAAGATCGCCCAATCCTTCGGATGCTTGAGCAAGTCCGAAATTGGCTCGTCCAGAAAGGAAGGGGTCGCTGCTTTTTTCAGCCACTGCTAGATACTCCGCAGTTGCTTCCTTGTAGAATTGTTCTGCCAAATCACGATCGATGTAAACTTTTTCGAGGGCGCGCGACATATTGGAGTCACCTGCGGTCTGCTTGGCCCAAAGACCAGCCGAAGAACCACTAAAATCACCTGAAATGGCCGTCAAATCGGACAGATCGGTGTCGGCAAAATAAAGTGCTGTCCAACCTTTTGCGGACTCCTTTTCTTGAACCGAGGTGTAGAAACCGTAAGCCAGCAACCCGACAACCACCACGACAGTAACGGCCAGTATTGCCGGCAAGGCCTTCTTGAGTTTGATCGCGAGCAGTTCGATTTTGTCAGCAAGCAGATTCGATTCTAGGGTCTGTTTTCGTTCGCTTTTCATAGCTTCGTGCCGGCAAAAGTCGGTCGCTCAAGTGGAGTAGGGGAAAGCGGCCAAGTATAGGCCTGGTAACCCATTTCCTCAATAGTGGTATCGTCGCGTATGTCGATCTAGTTTGTGCTCGACTATAGCTTTTGGGCAAATAACATGATCCAATCGCAATTTATTAATACCGCTACCACTTGCAAACCGACTTTCCCAAGCCACGAGCTCAAAACCATGGTTCAAGTGATTCCAATCGATCAGCCCAGTGTCGCTCCTTTGACGATGCCCGACCGCTTTCGCAAAGAGATCGTCTATTTCATGTCTCCCGCAGAAGGGGATGCGGCACCGACCCTCGGCAAAAATGAATACTGGATTCAAGCACACGACGCCGCCAAATGGCTAGATGATGGCTTTTTCAGCCTTGTTTCCCCGCTAGACGCTGAGTCCGTGGCCGAAATCGAACTATCAGAAGATCAAGAAATCTGGCTCGAATGGATGGTCCAGCACAATATATGCACCGTCAAAATCGCGTGAGAAACCATCGTTATGGCTATTAACCGGTTGCAGGTGAGTCGCATGGGATTTCGACCGCAAAGTCTCAAAGCCACCAAGAAAAAGAGGCCTTGATGTTCCTTTGAGTCTTTGTGGTTCATTTTTTGAGGGGAGGCGACAGGTTTCGAGTTTTTGTTTACACTTTCCCTTGCTGAATTCACGTAGCTGACACGCAATTTCACGTAGGTCAGCCTGTCCTCAGGCTGACAAGCAATTCCCCACTTACTTCGTTAAAGAGAACTGATAGCTGTGGCATCCTATAAAACCAGCGACCTGCGTAGAGGACTCAAGATTCAAATCGACGGCGAACCATATCTACTAACGGACATTGATTTTTTCAAGCCTGGTAAAGGCAACGCGCTCTACAGGTGCAAAATGAAAAACTTGGTCCGAAATACCGTTTTGGATAGGACGCTCAAGGGGGGTGACGAACTGGAAGCGGCTGATGTCGAGGAACTTGAAACGCAGTTCTTGTACAGCCAAAACGGAACGTTCGTTTTCATGGACAAAGACTCGTTCGAACAGTACGAATTGTCCGCTGAGCAGGTGGACGAAAACTGGAAATATCTCAAAGAAAACATGCCTGTCGACATGGTCTTGTTCAACGGGAATCCGATTACCATTTCCCCCCCGTCGCATGTTACTCTCAAAGTTATTGAAACGGACCCAGGAACCAAAGGGGACACAGCAACCAACGTGACAAAGCCAGCCAAAGTGGAAACGGGGGCTGAGTTCAACGTTCCTGGATTCATCAAAGAAGGAAATATTATCAAAATCGACACGCGCAACGGTACCTACGTTGAACGCGTAAGTATGGATTAACAGGTGAGGTTATGTTCCGTTCAAAGACGCTTTGGACCTTGTGCTCGATTTTGTTTTGGATCTCGATAGAAGCTCCTCGCGCTCAGTCGCAGCAACTGATTCCTCGGGAGAATTTCGAAATCCTAAGAGAACAACTGATCAAAAACGTCTTGATTCCAAATGGAATTAGGGACCCGCGTGTGTTGCAATCGGTCGGTTCGACTCCACGGCACGAGTTTGTTCCGAAAAGATATGCTCATCAAGCTTATCAAGATATCGCGATCCCAATTGGCGAATCGCAAACGATCAGCAGTCCGTTCATTGTTTCCTTGATGACGCAATCGCTCGATCCCAAGCCGACGGACAAGGTTCTGGAAATCGGTACGGGCAGCGGATATCAAGCCGCGATATTGAGTTCCTTGGTAAAGGATGTATATACAATTGAAATCGTCGAGGATCTGGGTCAGCACACGAAGCAGTTCTTGGCGGACATGAACTACACAAACGTGCATTGCTTGATCGGGGATGGTTTCAAAGGCTGGAAAGAGAACGCGCCTTTCGATAAAATCATCGTAACCTGTTCGCCTGAAAAAGTTCCTGAGCCGCTTGTCGAACAACTCAAGGAAGGCGGGTTGATGATTGTTCCCGTAGGCGAGCGTTATCAGCAAATGCTGTTCCTGATGCGCAAGGTCGATGGGAAACTCGAGCGAGAAGCATTGCAGCCAACGCTTTTTGTTCCAATGACGGGCGCGGCAGAGGACGCCCGCGAGGTTACTCCAGATCCAAAAAATCCGAAGCTGGCCAATCCAAGTTTTGAGGATGCCCTAATCAATAACTCGCGTGTTCCAGGATGGTACTATCAATTTGGTTGCGTTGTTGTGCAGGATCCCAACGCGCCACATGGTCTAAACGCTGTCGAATTTAAAAGCAATGACCCCAAGTCCCCAAGCATGTTGCTGCAGGGACTCGCGATTGATGGTTCTAGCGTCAAGAGAATCAAACTTGGCGGATGGATCTCGACTGAAAACGTCAAGATTGGAAAAACGCCCGAGGACACGCCATCGATTGCTATTCAATATTTTGACTCCAATCGAAATCGGATCGGTTACAATTTCATCGGCGGTTTTAAGGGGAGCCGAAAATGGAAAAAAGAAGACGAGATTTTTCCTGTCCCATCTGCGACTCGCGAAGTCATCGTTTCCATAGGTTTGTTCGGTTCGGTGGGCATTGCTCGCTTCGATGACATTTTTATCGAAGCGCTCAAGTAGCTGAATCTGGCGAAGGGTTGAAAACGAAACGAGAATTCTATGCAACGAGGTTGTAACCGTTGAAACCAAAGGCTGTGTTGGCATACTGTCGAGAAAAAGGGATCAAAGCCTTTGACTTGCGTTTCGTGGATGTTCTTGGCTCTTGGAGGCACATTACTTTTCCCGTGTCGGCACTCACCGAAGCTTCCTTCGAAGAAGGTTTTGGACACGAGATCGTTTTAGACCAGTCCGACAGCCTATATCCAACACATGCCATTTTAGTTCCTCAGGGTGCAGCACACTATTTGGACCCATTCACGCACCAACCCACACTTGTCTTGATAGCTAGCGTTCAAGATGCCGTAATGAGGGAGGAAAGTCCACTCGACTCTCGCCATGTAGCCGTCCAAGCGATGCGTTATTTAGAGGCTTCCACCATAGGCGACGGCATCGCCGTGCGAGCGAATTGCCAGTTCCGTATCGAGCGGACTGCACAACCCGACTCGGACACACCATCCACCCACAGTACATTCCTCGCATGCGGAACAAGAGACCGCGACTTTAAAATGCGATGTGAAGTTGCTGACGTTGCGGTCGAAGCAGGCTTGCATATCGAACGGCATTTCAGCGGAATTAATTCTTGCTCTGAAATGATCTTGAAGCAATCAGGCTTAGTAGAATGTTGCGATGACATACTCATGCTTCGATACCTGCTTGGCCAAAACGCTTGCAAGAATCGGGACACCTTAACCACTCACGCTCTTTGGTTGCCAAGCCAATGGTCGATTACGCGTCAGGGTGAATCGATCTTTGTTGGCTCTTCGTATCGAGGACTTAGTGAGACCGGTTTGCATGCCATGGGTGGCATTCTCCGACACGCCGATGCGATCACTGCAATCGCGGTGGCGAATAATGTTGAAGCGAGTGGGGTTCCATGGTTAAAGCTATGTTCGATCAATACGCCCGAATCCATTTGTCGTGTCATCATCGCATCCAACAATCCTCGAGACCGAGCGATCGAGTTTCGCGGTGCTCCTGCCGCTTGCAATCCCTACCTAGTTTATTCCGCAGTCTTGATGGCGATGATCGATGGTATTCAAAACAAGATGACCACAGGTGCTACTTTGGAAAGGCGAATCGAAGGTGCTGACGACATCATCGCCTACTCTATTGGACGCGATGAATCAGGAAATTTAAGTCGTCGTCCGTTGATGGAAAAACTTATGTCAGATTGCGATTTTCTCAATAGAGGCGAAGTGTTTTCGAACGAATTGATCGATTTAATTTGTCGTCAGTTGGGGACGGCTATCAGATAAGTTCTCGATGCAAAGGGGCAGATCACGCCATATGATTTTGCTGCCTGAAGTGTCGCCTAGCATTCTCACCGCAAGTTGATTAAAATTGTCGATTCGTTATGGATTGTATAATCCACCGACTCCCGCGATCGATCAAACAGAATCATCTTCCTCAGGATCCTCTCCATGAAATTGACCTTTTTTGCGATCTACTTATTGTTGGTGTGCAACTTCGCCGTTGCAGCGGAATTTGAACTAAAAAAAGGAGATCATATTTGCATTGTTGGCGGAACGGTTGCCGAACGTATGCAGCATTTCGGCGCGTTAGAATCGTTGCTTCATACACGCTTTCCTGAGCACGAACTCGTAGTTAGAAACCTTGCCTATAGCGGCGATGAGATCGATGGTTTCCGCAACAAAGACAAGCGTTTGCGATCGCGCGACTTCGGTTCTTTTGACCAGTGGCTCTCTGGCTCCGCTCCCTGCCCACAACCCGATAAGCTATCTCCTCGAGATAAAGACAAGGTGCGAGAGAATCGATTCGAATTAACGAACACCCAAGCCGACGTGATTTTCGCTTTCTATGGTTACAACGAAGCGATTGCGGGTCCAGCAGGACTCAGTGAGTTTAAATCGAATTGCGGGGCCTTTATCGACCACGTTTTGGCCCAAAAGTACAACGGCGAGTCGGCACCACGACTGGTCCTGTTTTCACCGATCGCACAGGAGTTCATCCAAGACCCGAATCTTCCATTGAAAGAAGTGGTAACGGTACGCAATCAGGCACTTCGCATGTTTTCAGATGCGATGGCCGAGGTTGCGAAATCAAAGAAAGTCCATTTTGTCGATATTTTCGCCTCGACTCAAGGTGATCGTGCCGTTGGACGTTCTCTCACTATAAATGGTGTACACCAGAATCTGCAAGGTGATATCGCTATCGCTTCCGCCTGCGATAAAGGATTGTTTGGGAGTGATAAGAAGTTGACGGCGACGGACAGCCTACGCAAAGCCGTCAACGACAAAAACTTCTATTGGTACAACCGCTACCGAATTACGGACGGGTATTCGACCTACGGCGATCGTGCGTTTCTTAAGTTCTCAGAGGGGCCTGGTGGCTATGGCGATGGATTGTCCAATTATTCCGTTGGACAACGCGAGTTGGACGTCCTCGACGTCAAAACCTCCAATCGCGACAAGGTTGTTTGGGCGGTAGCTCAAGGAAAAACATTGCAACCAGATGATTCAAATCTTCCTGAGTTGATCCAAGTTATTTCGAACAAGCCGGGCCCACTCGAAGGTGGCAAACACGAATTTCTTAACGGTGAACAGTCGATCTCGACGATGACTGCTCACAAGAATATGAAAGTGGAACTCTTTGCCGAAGAATCTCAGTTTCCGGAGTTAGTGAACCCTGTACAGATGGCATTCGATACCAAGGGGCGATTGTGGGTTGCCGTTTGGCCTACCTATCCGCACTGGAAGCCCACCGAGCCAATGGCGGACAAGCTCATCATTCTCGAGGATACCAATGGGGACGGCAAAGCGGACATTTGCAAGACTTTTGCCGGCGATATACATAATCCAACTGGATTTGAATTTTGGAACGGCGGCGTTTTAGTCGCTCAAGGACCCGACCTATTGTTCCTCAAGGATACCAACGACGACGACAAATACGATGTCAAGGAGCGTCTCATTCACGGTTTGGATACCGCCGATACGCACCATACTTCCAACAGTTTTGCCTTGGATGCAGGTGGAGCCGTTTATTTTCAAGAAGGAACATTCCATCACACGCAGGTTGAAACTCCTTGGGGAGCTCCGCGACGCGTAGCCAATGGGGCTGTGTTCCGTTACGAACCAAGGACTCAAAAGTTTGACGTGCACGTCTCTTTTGGATTTGCAAACCCGCACGGACATGCCTTCGAACGCTGGGGACAAGACTTCGTCTACGATGGAACAGGCGCACAGCCCTACCATGCACTCTTGTTTTCGGGTGATTTGGACTATCCGCAAAAACATGGCCGTCCACCGCAAGTTTATCAGCAACGCACTCGACCATGCGCTGGTGTTGAAGTCCTGAGCAGCAGTCACTTTCCAGAAGAGCTGAGAGGCAATTTGCTCGTCTTGAATGTGATTGGATTCCAAGGTGTTCTTCAGTACAAACTGGAGGAAAAGGATTCGAGTTTCGGCGCGACGGAAGTGGAGCCGATCGTTTTTTCGTCCGACCCGAACTTTCGACCGTCCGATATCGAGGTCGCACCCGACGGTTCGATCTACTTCACCGATTGGCACAATCCAATTATCGGTCACATGCAGCATAATTTGAGAGACCCAAGTCGAGATCGTGACCACGGACGAGTCTTTCGTGTTCGATACGAAGGTCGTGATTTGCTGAAACCAATTCCGATTTCGGGTCAACCCATCGACGCATTGCTCGGCCTACTCAAATCCAAGGATGATCGCGTTCGTCATCGTGCCAGAATCGAGCTCTCGGGTCGAACCAGCGCACATGTTACAGCCGCAGCGAAGACTTGGATGGCGAGCTTGGACAAGAGCGATCCTGATTACCAACACCATCTATTAGAAGGGCTTTGGTTGCATCAAAGCCACAATGTCGTTAACGAAGATCTGCTCAAGCAAGTGTTGCGGTCACCCGAGCCTCGAGCCCGAATGGCAGCCACTCGCGTGCTTGTATACTGGCGAGATCGCGTAGCAAAACCACTTGAGCTGCTTCAGGCGCAAGTGAACGACCAGAGCAGTCGCGTACGCTTGCAAGCAATCTGGGGACTAAGCTACTTTGCCGGTGCGGATGCTGAAAAAGCATCCGAAATTGCAGTGGAGTCGCTCGTTTATGATCAAGACGAGTACATCAAGCATACGTTGAGTGAGACTAACAAGACGCTGGATCGAAGGATCAATGTCTTTAAAGAGCTGAAGTGACATCAATTTCCTCGCTAACGCGTCGGGCTTGTATTTCATTCTTATTTGAAAAAGTATTGTCGATGAAGAGTTTGAGGTTCAATCAAGGTTCCTTTGCAGTGTGTCTAGTGCTTGGATCGCTGCTGTGCTGGGTTTCGACGGGTGTCGTTCATGCGGAAGACCCGCCCAGCGCTGTTGGACCGGTCATGAAGCTATTTAAGAGCGGACGATTGCCTGTCGAACGGCAAGACACCGTAGTTGAAATGATTTGCAGTCGAGGGAACGAGCACGACTTGCGGGTCATCTTTGACCAGTTGAACCATACGGATGGATTCTCTCGAGTACTACGCATTAAAACTATCGGTTGGCTATCGGAAGCTGCTTTGACTCGCAAAGTCAAACCGACCGGAGAACTGGATTCGATTGTTCTTTTTTTCAACGATGACGATGTCGAGCAACGCTTGGCCGCAATTCGTTTGGCATCAGCTTGGAAACTGGCTTCGGCGGCAACCGCCTTGCAGTCAGTAGCAACCAATGAAAAGACCACTCCAAATCTTCAACGTGCTGCCATAAACGGACTCGTCGCAGTCGGTGGAGAGGATAGTGCCAGAACATTGTTAGAACTAGCAAGCAATAGACGACCTTTGCCTGTACGAATCCAGGCCGTGACGGGCTTGGTAACGTTGGATTTAGACGTGGCAAGCGAACAAGCGGCGACCGTGCTTGCTGATTCAAATGGAACCGAAAACGTTCAAGAGATGTTAACGGCATTTCTTGATCTCAGAGACGGGGCCGACAAGCTTGCCAGTGCACTAAAAAGCAAAAAACTATCGATCGACGTCGCAAAAATGTCGCTTCGATTTATGTATTCGATCGGCCGAAGTGATGCTTCTCTTTCCGATGTTCTCAGCCAAGCTGCTGGAGTTGCTAGCGATCCGCCACCTCCCACTCAAGAGCAGGTTGCAAGCATTGTGGAACAGGTCATTGCACGCGGTGATGCCGCTCAAGGCGAAAAAGTTTTTCGAAGAAATGAGTTGAGTTGCATGAAATGCCATAGTATCAATCGGGCTGGTGGCCAAGTCGGCCCAGATTTAAGTGCAATCGGAGTTTCCTCACCCGTTGATTATGTGATTAACTCCATCCTGAATCCGAATCTGGCAGTGAAAGAACAATACGTCATCACCGTCTTTTTGCTGGACGATGGCAAAGTTCTTAACGGTGTCGTCGTCGATCGCGATGACAATCGTGTTCTGATTCGCGATTCTCAGGGCAAGACCGTCACTGTCTCTACAGCGGATATCGAAGCAGAAAAGGAAGGCAAGTCGCAGATGCCTCAAGGACTAACCAAGTTTCTGACGCAAGACGAAGTAATCGATTTGGCGAAGTTTATTTCGGAGCTTGGTAAGCCAGGGCCATACGCCATTCGCAAGAATCCGAATATGCAGCGTTGGCAAGTCATGAAGGACCCACCGGCAGAATTGACGAGCGATATCCCGCACTTAGAGAATATTCGTGAGTTGGTGTTGAATAGTCCACGAGAGCAATGGTCCAGCGTCTATGGCCAGGTTTCAGGTGCATTGCCGTTGGCCGAACTTCGAGTGGGTGATGCGCCTGTTGTGCTCATTTTGAAAAGTGAAGTACAAGTCAACGATGCGGGCAAACTAGCGTTTGAATTGAAAACCACTGAGAAGTTCCAGGTGTGGCTAGATGATCAACCGATAGATTCGAGAACTCAGTTCGAAGCCAATCTTGAACCTGGCAGACACAGATTGACTCTTCGCCTGGAAGTTGGAAGCGGAGAAAATCCGGAACTAAACGTAGAACTATCGAAGGCGCCTGATTCGACGGTGCAATTCGAAGTCGTTGGTGGTGTCTAAACCAAACAGAATTCTAAGCCCCTATTGCTGCGGGACCACTTATGCCACAGCCCTTTATACTGGAGGTGCAGACTTCGCTTCCAATAACGTAACGGATTGCAAAAGAGCCGCTGCATAGCCGACCAGGTCTCCACGTTCCTTTGCCTGATTCAGCATCGGCTGGAAGTCATTCGAAGCCACAGCTAACTCAAGTAAGGAAGGAGCAATCCCAAAGGGACGCATCCCTCGAGGCATCTTTTTTATCAAAAACTGCATCGCTTCGGCTGGTCTGCCAACGCGAGTTAGCAAGTCAGCGTAAGTCTCTATGGCCACCGTCCCATGCTCCTGAGGATCGAGAGATTCGGCTTTTTGTAGAAATATTTTTAAGGCTTCATCTACATGCTCTCCAAGCAACGCTCTAAACATTGCCAGCGACATCGGATAAAGATCCGCAAAGGGCTCTTCGCTGGGATATTGATATTGCGAATGAAGTTGCCGACCATACTGAGCCATGTCGGCTGAGAGCCGCAATTGGTGCTGATTGTCCAGAATTCTTGCAAATCGAACGGTCGATGCTAAGTGCGTCGTATCTAAGTGATAAGTCCCATCGCGAAGTAACGTCGGACGGGTCGACAATAACACTTCTAGGGATGTCGACGAGTGGACCGAACTAGTGGCATCACATTTTTCTCTGCTAACAATATCCGCTTTCAGACTGGACAGGAGCTCTGCGTGCACGTGCTCGACTAAGGTACCGACTGCGGCTTGTTGGTCGACTCGACCTCGCATCGACACAACCGAATCCATCATGGTAATGGTATTGCAAGTTCCCCTCATTTCGAGCGACAACTTTGTACCTCTTGCTACATCAATTGCTTCGTGTACCAGCAAACCGAGCACCGTATCCAAATTGTCTTGGTTTACTGGCACATCACGCATCGCTTCTGCAGTCGCCTGTCGATCTCCCACGGCGCGCAGGTACATCCAACCCTCCTGCAATTTTCCTTGTCGCATCAAGGCAGTACCAACCTCCGTACATGCACCCAGTAGTTTCTTGTCCAATTGGTCTTGCAACTCAGGCGAGATAGACTCCTCTTGGGTAGAGGCATGTGATCCGGATAATTCGGTATGAACGGCAGTTAGCCCAAGTTCGATTCGATGCAGCATCTTCAGCGCTTCAAATAGTTCGGGGTACTTTTCTTCGCGCCTCATTTCGTCCGCAAGTAACGAGGCTGCCGCAGCAGGTCCGCTCTGAAAAGTTGTCGTGAGAAGCGTTTCGAACAAGTCAGTTGGTTTCAATTTGGATTTCACAAAATGAGAAGTGTGCCGGTTCAATGTTACAGAATTGCCAATGGATTTCGAGGTTGTTCAAGTGTGCCGCGAGTTACTCCAACACGGTTTTCGGCTTGGAGCGCTTTCCAAACCGACGGGCCATCGATTCTCCCTGCTATCAGGTCGCTGTAAAGGCCTAGTAGCCGTGTCGTTTCGCTCCCAGGGGCATCCCGCAGTAATTCGATGCGAAAATGCTTAATGCCCAACCGTATTAGCTTAGGAGTTGCTTCCGCACCGCTTTGTGCATGTCCATTGTAGAGTGTATTTCTGCAGCCGACATCGGCGTGGAGCACATGCTCGACTCCTAACCGATCCCGCAGTTTGACTTCATGCCGATCGCAAGGTCGACCACAATCGGATTTGTTGGTGCCGGGCGACATGACCGCGCAAAATACGCAATGCTCCATGTGAAACATAGGCATATGCTGGTGAATGACTACCTCTAGCCAAGTGCGAGGAAGCCCTTGGACCAGTTCGGTCAATTGTTCGCGATTTAAATCGTACGAGGCAGTCATGCGTTTGAGTCCTTTCGACATCAGCCATTCCGCAGTCCAGGGATTGGTCACGTTCAAAGAAAAGTCTCCGACCGCTTGAATTTCATGTTGTCTTGCAAAATCCAAGGCAGCAAGATTTCGAACCAACCACCCGTCAGCACCATGCTTTGCAATCGCTTTAAATAAGCCTTGTTCACCCGGCTTTTGAATTCGAAGTGTTGCAATGTAAAGTACTGCACCTGAGTCATGAGCCGTTGTCACAGCATCGCGGTATTCGCGGATATCTTGAAACTCGACATAGATAAACTTCTGCCCCTCTCCAAGAACTTGACGCAACTGTTGCATGGACCGAACCAATACATGCAAACGGACTGTTTCACTAGAATTATTTGGCGAGTGTTCCACTGCGGACAACTTACGCTTTGAAAGTCCAACTGCCGAGATAGTCCGTTTTGGGACTTCCATGCGATAGCGATCCAGTTCAGTGACCATTTTTTTTCGTAGTTCACCCAAAACGCTCAGGGGAACCATCGGGCTTCCTACAATATTCACTTGCAATTTGCCCAATTCATAAGGCGTATTCCCCAACCGCGACATTTGCTGTCGGAGGTTTTCTTCCGAAATAGCATGCTTCCTGGCCGCAGCCGGAACATGTTCCACCGCAACACGAACGGAATGCTGGACATCCGAGCTGTCACCCCAATTCACTTCGGCCTCGATGGGATCGCCAACAACGATACGCAGCGATAAATCGATCGGAATTTTCCTCTTGAACTGCTCCGAAGCAAAACTTGCACGTAGCCTCTTGCTCAACTGTGGGGAATCGGTTTGCCAGATTGCTTGACCTGCCTTGACCTCGAAGTCTTTTAACAGTCCATTTTGAAACGCCAGTTCAACTCGACCCATGGATGGCAAATCGGTAGCTGTGCCATTGTCGAATACCTGAAAGACCCGACCTCCAACTTCGGTGCCATCGATCCGGTCTCCCTGCAAAACGATTCCATCCCCTTTAATCAATGGTGTTTCAAGATCGACCAGCAGTCGTTCACCGCAGATCGCAATTACTTTGCCAACCCGAACACCTTGCTTGGCACTTGTGATGCCTGGCACGAGTCTCTTGTGATCGCAGCCTTCAAGCCACCCTGGCGAGAAGCCGCGCGAGAAACTCATCTCCATTTCTCGCTTGGCTTGATTCGACCATTGAATGTCTTTTCCCGCGATTGCCGCATCAATCGCCTTGCGGTAGTGGCCGACGATGTTGGCAACGTACTCAGGGGTTTTGAGCCTGCCCTCGATCTTCATCGAACAAACGCCTGCATCGATCAAATCCGGAATGTGTGCGTATCCGGCAAGATCTTGGGGCGATAAAAGAAAACGATTGTCGCCCAAATCGCGATGTTCTCCATCGCATATAAGATCATAATTCAGTCGACATGCCTGTGCACACTGGCCACGATTCGCACTGCGTCCACCTAGCGATTCACTGGTCAGGCATTGGCCACTGTAGGATACACACAAAGCACCGTGAACAAAAGTCTCGACTGGCATGCTGGTTGCCGCCGTGATCTTTCGAATTTCATCTATGGATAGTTCTCTTGCCAAAACCACGCGATCGACGTTCAACGATTCGATGGATCGGATCGTTTCCGCAGAAACCATCGTCATCTGAGTGCTAGCATGAACACTGAGCTGTGGGCAAATTTCATGGATAAGTCGCACCGCGCCGAAATCTTGTACCAATACGGCATCGACTCCTGCAGCAGCGATTTCCGCCACATGCTTTTCGAATTGCAAGAGTTCGTCGGTAAAGACGAGCGTGTTGAGTGTTACGTACCCAACAAGCCCTCGGCGGTGCAGCAACTGCATGAGGCTCGGCAGATCCTCAAGTGAGAAATTGGCCGCTCTTGCGCGAGCATTGAAGCCGGATTCCAGTCCAAAATAGACGGCATCGGCTCCGTTTTCGATTGCGGCATGGATACATTCCCAGTTTCCTGCCGGGGCTAGCAGCTCGGGCGCCAGCCTCACGGAGGAGGGGTCTATTGTCATTGTCAAGTGTCTCTCTTGAAGTCTATCGACTATCGGTTAACGCTGTTTCAGTATCGTACTTCAACGCTCGAGAATCGTCGAGCGCTGGGCCGGATCGGCAAGTCAATGGCTCCGAACCAATGAAAAGTGCCATGAACATTCCGATTCACTCGCACATCCTAACGTGATTGATTGTTTTTGCACAAAATCGCTCGTTGTTGCAGATAAATTTACGTTTTTTACCAAAACTCCGCCTGTTTACCCATGTGAAGACAACTCCGAAAGTTGGTTTGAGCGAGCGGACAGGCTCCTTTGCAGCGCCAAGTCCAGTGGTCGGAACAGAGTCATGGTCGAGCGAAAATTCGTCGAGTAGAGCCGGTTTTTTTCGAGGAGCTCAATCCAAAATGCGAGGTCGAACACTACGCATTCTTGAGAATTTTCTTGCAAACGTTGCCTTCGTTTTGAGTCGATCGTTCGGGTCTGCCTTGGTGTGCGTAAACCAATTTCCAGTGGTCGACTCCTAGCATATGCAAGATCGTTGCGTGCAAATCATGTACATGCAATCGATCCTCGATCGCGTGCAAACCAATTTCGTCGGTCTTCCCAACAGTCTGACCACCCTGAACGCCGCCGCCCGCCATCCACATCGTAAAACCATACGCATTGTGATCGCGACCGTCACCCTTTTCACTCATTGGCGTTCGCCCGAATTCGCCGCCCCATACAACCAATGTACTATCGAGCAAGCCCCGCTCCTTGAGATCTTTCAATAGCCCTGCAACCGGCCTGTCACTTGTCAAACACATCTTGCCGTGGTTTTTTTCAATCGCCGAATGCGAATCCCATTTGCTGCCCGCACCGTGATACAACTGAACAAACCGAACACCCCGTTCGACAAGACGACGCGCGAGCAAGCAATTCTTCCCAAAGGATGCCGTCTCTTTGTCATCGATGCCATACATGGCTTGTGTTCTTTCCGTTTCCTGTGATAAATCAACGGCCTCAGGAGCTTCAGCTTGCATGCGAAACGCGAGTTCGTATGACTTGATCCGCGCTTCCAATTCGGAGTCGCTCGAGCGTAGTTCGTGATGCTGCTTGTTGATTTCGTTTAAAAGCCTCAGTTTGGCCGATTGCCGATCGACTCCCACTTTGTCGGGCGTTTTCAAAAAATCGATTGGCGTCTTTCCACCGTTGATCGCGATCCCCTGATAGCTTGCCGGCATAAAGCCTGCAGACCAATTACGTGGCCCGTTGATAACGTGCCCGTCCCCATCCTCGATCACAACAAACGTCGGCAGATTCTCATTCGCGGTTCCTAAACCATAAGTGACCCAACTACCTAGCGACGGACGACCACCTAGAATAGAACCGGAATTCATTTGGCAAACGCCATTCGAATGATTCAGTCCATTACCCCAACACGAACGAATGACCGCGATATCATCCATATGCTCGGCAGTATGAGGCAACCAATCGGAGACCCAAAGACCACTCTCGCCATGCTGAGCCCATTTCCTATTGCTCGGCATCAACGGAGCGTCGTACTCACCCATCGGTGTGATGATCGGGCCGAAACTGGCCGGCAATGGTTTCCCCGCCAGCTTTTCCAACTCAGGCTTCGGGTCGAACAAGTCGATATGACTAGGCCCACCCTCCATAAACAAGAAAATAACGCTCTTGGCCGTTGGGTGATGATGCAGTCCCTCCGATATCGCGTCTAGCCTTTGATCGGCTCCACCCCCCTGTTGCATCAGCGACGACAACGCAAGCGATCCGAATCCCGCTCCCGCTCGTTGCAGCATCTCGCGTCGGTTCGTGTAACCAAGGCCACGCTGATTGGGATTTTTAGCATTCATGACGATCGCCCGCTATTCCACGTACAGGAATGAATTCGAATTGATCAAAACGTGACAATAGTCCGTGAACAATTTGTGCCAAGCTTGATCGCTCGGTGCATCGAGTGTCCCCACAAAATTCATGGCGGACTCCATCTCAGATGGTGAAGGTGGCTTCAAGAAAACACGCTCAAACGCTTCCTGAATCGAAGCCCCCGGCGAGGATTTGAGGCCGATGATTTGTTGGCTCATACTTTCAGCGCGGGCGTTCACCCAATCCGAATTCATCATCATCAACGATTGCAATGGAGTGGTCGTCGCGCTACGCTTGGCCGTCGAAGTGCTTCCATCTGGAGAATCAAACAGCGACAAAAATCGGTCTTGCGAATTTCGCATCGAGCGAATGAAGATCGATCGGACAGGCTTCAATGAATCCAACGACGCACCGTCATGCATCGATCGAAGCTCGCCAGAGGTTGTCAATATCGAATCCCTAATCTGCTCTGCATCCAAACGTCGCGGAGAATATCGCCATAGCCACCGGTTGTTTGGATCGATCTGAAGCGAGGTGTCGGGAGACACCGGATAGGCTGACTGGCGATAAGTGCGACTCTTCAAAATCCAGCGATGCAACCCTTTGAACCGACCACCATTCTCCGCAAAGCGGCTTGCCAAGTAATCGAGGAGCTCGGGATGCGTTGGCGGTTCAGTCAAACGTCCAAAGTCACTTGCATTGTGCACAATTCCTTGGCCAAAATGCTGCTGCCAAACGCGGTTGACGATAACTCGCCACGTTAATTGGTTTTCTGGACTAACCATCCAATTCGCAAGCGCCAATCGTCGTCCGCTGGAATTCCCGTCTGGCATAGGAATGATCGCCATCGAATCGGGGTTGAGAATGGAAGGAATCCCAGGTGCAATCGGCCCTAAACCTGATTTACCAGGTATGTAAACTTCAGCCGCATCCTTTCCGGCATCCGTGGCGGCCAGCGAAATCGGTAACGGTTCAGGCTTGGGTGCAGGGAGCTGTTTCAATTGCTCTTTGGCGACTTGCCATTTCTCTTGCTGTTCGCCTTGAAGAACCTTTTCCCATTTAATCTCTTTTACGTCACGCGATTGCTGCAGGGATGCTAAATGAGCAAGTTGTTTTTCGCGTGTCGATCGTTCATTCGCTGGCTTGAGGAGCGCTGGACGAACTTCCGGTGGAAATTTATCGACAGCTTTTCGGACAATTTTATTCCGAACAGGAGCTTCAATCGCTTCGATCGTATCAAGAAAAGCCTTTGCCGCTTCTCGCCAAGTGTCCTCCTCGCCTTGATTTCTATCGATCTGCTCCTGGGGTGCAGCATGCAAGTCCTCTCGAGGGATTAGTCCCGAAAAATACGCCTGGAGCCGAAAGTAATCCTTTTGCAGCAATGGATCGAATTTATGATCGTGACAACGAGCACATCCATAGCCTAAACCCATGAAAGCTTCACCGGTTACGTCAGTCAAGTCATTTAAGATCGCAGTCCACTGGCCAGTTACGTCGCGTTGGTTGTACTCGTAAATCCACATTCTCAAGTATCCGGTAGCATCGCGGCATTCCAATGAGGTCGGATCGATCTCATCGCCCGCCAATTGCTCTCGCACAAAGTCACTGTAGGGCTTGTCATCATTGAATGATCGGACCACATAGTCGCGATAGCGATAGGCAGTTGGTCGGAAATCGTCCTGCTTGTAGCCATCAGATTCCGCGAACCGCACGAGATCCAACCAAAATCGCCCCCAACGCTCTCCGTACCTCGGGTCGTCGAGCAATCGATCGATAAGATTGACATAAGCCGTCTCCATTGGCTCGGAAAAATAATCAGCAACTTCCACAGGAGTAGGAGTGACACCTACTAAATCGAGGTACACGCGACGAATCAACGAGAGAGAATCGGCGGGTACCGCAAACGCAAGATTGTTGGCCGCAAGTCCCTCTTCTATCAACGAATCTATGAGATCACTGTCCGGTTCATTTCTAGTTGGATCAAGGGCTGTTCGGGGCTGAAAGAACCAGTAGGATCTATCGTCGTGGTTGAAGCCCTTTTCGCCGATCTTTTTTGACAACATTGGCTCTGTTTTGGGAGGCCAATAGCTTCCGTCCTGAACCCACTCTTCGAGTACATGGATTTTTTCCTCCGAAAGCTTACCCGACGGGGGCATTTCTAGACCTTTGTATTGGATTGCCGAGAGGATCAAACTGTCGACGAGAGCCGCCGAATCCACAATGGCCCCGCTTTCGCCACCCTTTGCAAAAGCAGCTTGGCTGTCGAGCCGCAATCCTCCCTCTTGCTTTTCCTCGCCATGGCATCGAACACAGTGCTCGATTAGAAGAGGTCGAACTTTCGATTCGAAGAATCGTGTTCGGTTATGACGATCCACATCCAACTCATCGCAAAATGCAGCCGGCGAGATAGCCAGTAACGCAAGCATGAACGGGAACAAAAAGTTGCAATCAATGGCGATTTTGGATGGGCTCATCGAATGAGGATTCCACCATGAAATCGCAATGACAGAAGGACATCGAGTTGGCATTTGTTAGGTCGAATCCAACTTGTGGGGCAGGAATCGCCCCTGAAGGCGATTTTTGAATGTGAGTCTTCATCTTAACGTCCGAGGACGCTCTCTGTCAACGCGACAGGCTCAAGATCCCGTATTTCAATGGCGGTCATGCAAAATCTCTCGACCCGTACGAAAGAATCCTGTCGGAAAGCGAGCAATATAGAAATCGCACTGCACTTATCAAGGCATAAAGGGCAACGCCGTGAACGATTTTCAGAAACGAAATCGATGGGTTCGGCAACGAAATCGTTGGGTTATGTGGGGGCTCGTCCCCCCGTAACCCTGCTTTGGTGTTCTAAAGTGACCGCTGCCCCCTTGTGCCCGCCCGGCATTGCTTATCTTGCCGCTGGCGGTGTAAGCAATGAGGGGCGGTTCTGTTTGCTTTGCGATCCCCATTATCAAGGACGCCAGAGCGGTGTCCGGTCGTGTCGAGCCCAAGCCGGGCAATCAGACTCTACAAAAATCCTTCCCTGCGCTGGCATCAAGAGTGAGATCTCGGTTTTTTTTGCAGAAACAATGTTGACTTTCTGTGGTTCTGATTATGAGAAACGTGTTGACTTTGTGGTTTGTAGCAATTTTACTCATACAATCTTGATCTTTATCCAAAGAATCTCCTCACGAGTAGCCCCCATGAACAACCGATCCGCGTTCCGCCGTCTTCTAGCTAGCCGTAAGTACCGCCAATCGATTCTCCGCAATCTGCTTCGTGGCATTCTTAGCAATCGATTGATCGAAGCGTTGATTCCTAAGTGGAGCGCAATGAGTTCGATGATCGATGAGTCCAAGCGTGGAGTTCGAACACTTTCTAAAAATGTGAATACTGTCGTTACTCCGCTACGCGAAATGATGAAGCCGCGAAATGATCGTCAACATGCTCCGCTATCTTCCTATCGCCTTTGCTTGGAATCTCTGGAGGACCGACGAGTGATGGCCGCCGTGCCGCTTGGAGATATCGCCAATATCGGAACGGAACTCAATACGATCGTTCATCAATACAAAGCGTTGCAAGCATCCTTGATCACGGACACTCAGTGGTCATCTTTCCTTTCCCAAGAGTCATCGCAATTTCTAGTTCGCGGAAACTCGATTTATATTGAAGCTCGTGGGCAAGGTGACTTCCGGGCTTGGAAGGATAACTTGTCCAATTTGAGTTTTGATATTATTGCGTCTGTTGCGAGCGCAAAGCTCATCGAAGGCTTTATGCCCATCGCTAATCTGGGAGCCATTGCAAATGCAGTAGGAACAATCTCCGTTTTGCCGATTTGGAATGTTTCTCCAACCGATTCTGTGGGGACGGCTTCCAATGCAGCCGAGACAACTTTGAAGGCTGACTCCGGTTCGCGTCTGTTTGGTGTCGATGGCACTGGCATAACAGTCGGTGTCATCTCCGATAGCGCCAATCAAGTCGCTGGCGGTCTCAATGCCTCGAAAACTTCGAACAATCTGAACGCAAGTGCGCAAGTCTTGATCGACAACCCTGGTACGGACGAGGGGCGAGCGATGATGGAATTGATCCAAGACATCGCCCCAGCCGCGACTCTAAAATTTGCATCAGGCGTTGGTGGTGAAGCAGCCTTTGCGACTGCCGTGAATACACTGGTCACTGCCGGCTCGAACGTGATCGTCGACGATCTGAACCTTTTGACCATCGAACCCTACTTCTATGACGGCGTCGCATCCCAATCGGTCACCAGTGCGGTGACAAGCGGAGTGACTTACTTTGCATCGGCAGGCAACCGAGGTATCGGCGGCTTTGAAATGCCTTATACCGATGTCAACAATACCCCCGCAGCAGCAATCGGAAATGGCACCTATCACGATTTCGACTCGGGAGTTGGAATCGACGCAACACAGACGGTCACTCTCCAACCCGGAGCGACAACCTTTGTTTTCCAATGGGACCAGTTCTGGGGTACCGGGGTAACCACTGACATGGACTTCTATGTCCTGAACGCTGCTGGGACAGCAATCTTGGCGCAGGGAACCAGCAACAATGTTGCGACACAGGTCGCGAGGGAAATCGTCAGCGTCAGCGTGGGTGTGGCAACCACGGCTCAGATTGCCATAAATCGAGTTACCGGTCCGGCTCCAGGTCGCTTCAAGTACATCGGCTTCAATTCACCCACGATCGTGGAGCATACGAACGAAATTGGTGCCCTGGTAAATCCGATCAACCCTGGTCATAGCTCCAACGCAAACGCCATCAGCATCGCGGCCGCCAACGTAGGCACACCGACCACCGTCGCGTCGTATTCCTCGCGCGGACCAGCGACGCGAACGTTGTCACCAACCGGCACCGCCATCCCACTTCAGATCCTCGACAAGCCAGACTTCACCTCCAACGACGGTGCACAAACATCCGTCCCCGGCTTCCAGCCATTCTTTGGTACATCTGCCGCCGCTCCTAATGCGGCGGGCGTGGCAGCCTTGTTGTTGGACTACAATCCGGCCCTGACTCCCGCTCAGATTCGCTCCGCTCTCTTGGCGGGTGTCATCGATATCAATACGGCGGGCTATGATCTCGCGACCGGAAACGGACTCATCGATACGACTAGCAGTTTGCTGAATCTATCCAGCGGTGTATTGACGATCGATGGAGATGTCGGTGCAACCAACGACAACATCATCGTCAAGGTGAATTCATCCGATAGCACGTTGCTCGACATAACGATCAACGGCACTCCACTGACGCCGATAAAGCGAACGCTGATCACCAGTATTCAAATCAATAGTAAGTCAGGCAGCGATAAACTGACCATCGATCTTTCCAGCGGCAATTTCATTCCAGCCGGTGGTATCAGCTTCGCTGGCGGCGAAAGCGCTGGTGATGACGACCAATTGGTCGTCACGGGTTACAACGTTACCAATGTGACAGTGAACCACACCGGACCGGAAGCTGGAAACATCAATCTCGGCGGCTCGACCATCAACTTCTCCGAAATCGAGCCATTGGCTTTGGCGGGTTCAGCCGCCAATTTGATTATCAACTTGCCAGCCGGTCCCAACAATGCAGTTCTCGGTGACGACACCAATGCCAACTTCCCTGCCCTGGGTCTTGGACTGGCCAACACATCTGCCATCGATGCACCGACTTTCGAATACACCTCGTTTACCAACCCAACCAATAGCTTGACCGTCAACTTGGGCCCCAACGGTGACACGCTAACAATTCAGTCTTTGGATACCGCATTTGCCGCACCCAACATACTCATTCAAGTCATCAGCGGAGACAACGGAAATGGTAGTGACTCGCTCAGCGTAAACGGTGCCGATTTAGTAGTCGACTTAGAAGCAAATAAAGTAACAGGAGTTGTGGGTGGTTCGGTCAGTTTCAACGGTATCGAGCATCTCAATGTCACGGCGACTGCAACGATCACGATCAACGGGAAATCAAGCACGGATTTGTTGACAGTGACTCCAACAGGTGCAGATACAACAAGCATCGTTCCAAGCGTCGGTGGTTTGCTTTCGATCAATACGAACAACCCTGGTGCTTTGACCATCAATACGGTGGGCGGTTCCGATACCGTCGTAGTCAATGGAACCTCATCCAATGATGTGATCGGCGTGGCTCGAACGGCAACAGCAGCAGTTACCGTCGGTGCTTTGAAAGCCGTTCAAGTTTCCAATAGTGAATCATTGCGAATCGCGAGTGGTGACGGCAACGACACGATCAACGTCACAGGTACCGGCAGCACAGCCTTCTTGGTCGTCGATGGCGGCTTAAACACAACTAACGATACGTTGACCATTACGAATACGACTGCTGGTACAACCACTTACACACCTGGTTCGACCAGCGATTCCGGTACAATTGCGACTCCCGATGGCGGCATCGAAGTCCTCGGAACCGAATTGATTTCTCTCAGCGGTGCGGCCGCTGGTGACACGCTGACCGCCAACGGTACGCATGGCCATGACACGATTGCATTGCAATTCCTGGGTGGAGCCAATCGCATTTGGCTAAACGGCCAATCGGTGATTTCACTAAGCAGCTTCGGTACGGTCAACCTCAATGGACGATTCGGCGATGACAAGTTCAGTGTATCTCCAGTCGGCTTGGTTGGCGTCACAACCATCAACGTCGCAGGTGGCGATCCGACCGCGAGTGATACGCTGATCATCTCCGGCTCTGCGGGAGTGGACACGGTGGCCTTCACGCCGACCGGTATCAGCTCGGGTTCGTTGACTGGGCTCGGCGCGGTGGTCAATTTTGCCACGACTGAGCATGTGGTATACGACGGCAATGATATCGCGGCAGTCGATGTCGTGACCATCAATGGCACCCTCACGAACGACTCTCTGACCTACGATGCGAATAGCCTCAAGGGGAACTTTCGCTCGTTTTCCAGCCCCGATTTTGACACCATCCGATCGGCCCGTATCGCAGTGAACGGCGGTGGCAGTGGCGTGGATGTCGTGAACCTACTCGGTTCTGCGGGCACGGACACCGTCACTTCCGCAGCCAATGCGATCACCATTAACACGACAGGCCCGTTGGCCATCATAACCCTCGGTACGGGCATCGACGCGGTCACGATCAGCACCCTGGACAACAACGACAACATCAATCTGTCTGGTATCACCGTAACCTCGACTGTATTCGGTGGTGACGGCAATGACACCATCGTCGGCAGCCCGCAAGTCGACAGCATCTACGGTGGAGCCGGCAACGACCTCCTCGTCGGTGGCGCGGGTAACGACTTCGAGTATGGCGAAGAAGGTAACGATACCTTCGGCAACCTGACGCTTACGCCCGACGGCGTGGCGGACGACGCTGGTAATGACCAAGCCTTGGGCGGTGAAGGCTTCGATAACTTCGTTTGGGAACCAGGCGACGGTGCCGACGTGAACAACGGTGGCGGCGATGCGGCCGACATCTTCCGCTTCTTCGGCAACGCAGCAGCCAACGCATTCATCCTCCGTCAAGGTGGAACGCCAACGCACTTCAACGCCCTGATCGGCGCAGTGACCATCGACAACCATGGCATCGAAGATGTTGTCGCTGACGGTCAAGGGGGCGGCGATACATTCACCGTCGAAGACCTCTTTGCGACCGAAGTTGTCTCGATCAACTTGGTACTGAGTGTCGCCGTTGCCGCCGACAATGTGACAGTTCAAGGACGCGATGTGGCTGACAATATCAGCATCAGCAACGGAGCCGCTGCTGGCTCTGTTCGCATCCAAGGTCTGCGATACAACGTCAATCTGACGAACGCGGCGTTAGCAGACACGCTCACGGTCAACGGCAACGACGGTGACGATAAGATCACCGCCACTGCGGGTGTCGAAGCGTTCTCCACCTTGACTCTCAACGGTGGATTGGGCAACGATTTGCTGACTGGCAACGTCGCCAATCTGAATGGTAACGATAGTGATGACACGCTCGTCGGTGGCGCTGGCAATCAAACAATAGATGGCGGTGCTGGCGACGATACGTTTGTTGGCAATGGCGGCAGCGACAATATCGGTGGTGGTGCTGGATCCTCTATTGGGGACACGATTCTTGTGACGGGTACCGATGGCGCGGACGTCTTCAATCTGTCCTTGAGCGCTACCGGTCAACTGCTCGTCAACATCAACGGCCTCGTCACTACGTATGCCAGCTTCATTGGCGGCCCCATCGCCACGTCCGGTATCGAACAGATCCGTGTGCAGAGCTTAGCTGGTAACGACGGACTCACCGTCGATAGCACCAACGGTGCTATCCCAATCGCAATCAACTACGACGGTGGCAACAACGCTGACACGTTGACTCTTACGGGCGGAACGGCAACGTCGGATACTTACGCGGTTGGCCCGAACATCGACCAAGGCACAAGCACAGTCGTGATCGACGGGGTCACTCAGATCGTCCGCTTCAACGCACTCGAGCCAGTCATCGACCTCGTCGCTGGCCCACTCGTCGTGGTGGCGACCAATTACGACAACGCCATCAACTACACCCAAGGTAGTGTCGCGGCCAACGGTTTGGTCTCGATCGATGGCTTCGAAACCATTGAGTTCTCGAACAAGACGACGCTGACGATCAATGCTCTGTCTGGCGGCGACACAATCAATCTCAATAACCCGAGCACACCAACTGGCCTAACCGCCATCACCGTCAATGGTGGGGATCCAACGTTGAGCGATACCGTGATAGTGAACGGTACCGCCGCGGCAAATAATGTGGTAATCGACATACTCTCCGCCGATGGCGCGCGCATCACCGGATTGGGTCCGGTAATCAACGTTGCGACGACCGAAGAACTGCATTACAACGGTCAAGAAGGGGGCGATACGCTAACCCTTACGACTCCAGCCGGGTTGGACGTCATTGCAGCGACGCCGACCCTGAACTCAGGCGAGGGCGCAGTCTCCATCACCAGTGGTGCAACCGGCGACGTGCGGTTGCCGATTTGTTGGGAAGGTTTGGATGGATTGACCTCTGCAGTCGTGTTTGCCGACGCATCAGGGACCCGCAGCGATGCGTTGACCCTCATAGGGACCAAACTCTCGGATACTTTCGGGTTGTTCAATGCCGCCGGGAATGTTCGATATGGCTACAACACCACCGCAGGCTTCATAACTCTTCTGTCGTTTATCATCCAAACGCCTGGAGTCGGCGGTTTGCAAATGTCTGGACTCGACGAAGACGACACCTTTTTCGTCAACGGCAATCATCCGTTCGTCGGCGGGGTACTGGTGGATGGTGGCAATCCATCGGCCAGCGACGTGTTGAACTTCAGAAGTGCCGGTGCCGACGTGACATTGAACTTCGGCGTTTCAAGTATTGTGGAAACAGGGTTTGCCCCAGTTTTTTACTCTGGTATTGAGATCGTTAACGCAGACGTGAACAATGCAAACTTGACCATTCAAGCATCTGGCAGCGACGATACGCTCGAAGCGAATCCGACCGGAACCAACGCTGCAAGCTTCCGATTGACCAAAACGAATCCAGCCATTGGATCAACTCCGATTGTTAACGGATCGCAAGTTGACAAGCTCAACGTCGATCTGCTCGCCGGAAACGATGAGCTGGCGGTGATTGGCTCGGTGGCTGGAGAAGCCATTACTATTACCGATGCCTTGGTGACGGTCGGTGCCCTGGAGACAGTCAACTACATCGGTGCAGAAGCCTTGTCCGTATTCGGTAGACAAGGAAGCGACACTTTCACGGTAACCCCGGGTGCAATCCAAATCTTCATTGATGGTGGTGACCCGATTGGCATCTTGCCTGGCGACCAGTTGATCGTCAACGGCGGCGTTGGATTCTTCCCTGGCCCCGAAAATGACGAGGGTGGAGTCCTGACTGGCGGTGGAACCGTTAGCTTTGACCACATCGAGTCGCTGACGATTGCTGCTATCGTCGGTTGCCCATTCTTGATCGTCGGAACTAACGGAGATGATGATATCACCGTCATCGCTCGCGACGCTTCGACCACACCTGGTGCGGATGGTGTTCAGGACTTTACGTTCTCGATCAATAACGGTCCAAATGTGCTCATGCTCAATCAAGCGGACCTGTTCATCGATGTCATGGCGGGTGACGACGATATTGTCATACGCACCGCCGCCCCTAACGAAGCTGCTTGGGATGTGAATGTTCGCGTGGCTGGTGGCTCGCCATCGATTGGCGCTCCACTAGAAGCAGACCGACTAGTTCTTGAGACCCCAAACGGCCTCAATGGATTCGATGACATCGTCTTCAATCCCACCGGAAACGACACCGGCAATCTGGTCATCGACAAGAATGCGAACGGAACCTACGATGCAGCCGGTGCCGATTCGTTGATCACGTTTGGATCGTTTGTGTTCAATTGCCCACCAGCGCGATTCAACTACATATCATCAGCGGGTGGGGTTGCGTTGATTCAGGTCAATGGCGAAGGTGCTCCGGCAATCGACGACAATTTGACCATCAACGGGACTGCCCTTGATGACACGACGGTCATCAACCCAACAGGCATTGGCACTGGATCGTTTGCTTCGGGTGCAAGTCCACATTTTATTTTCCAATCGTTCGATAATGTTACCGTCAATCCTGGATCCGGTGGCTTCGATCGGTTGGAAATCAATGGCACCGCCGGGCCTGACACGGTTACTTCGACTGCCAACACGGTGACCCTCGGTGGTGCGGTGACTCTGGGTGCGGGCATAGATCAAGTCGATATCAATACCTTGTATGGCAACGACAATGTCACCCTAACGCTCGCGGTTGCCGGACTCAAGAAAGTCGTCAACCTGGGAGCGGGTAACGACGCTGCCAACTTGTCTGGTGTTGCCGTCGATCCGGCGGATCCTGTTATCTACGGTGGCGACGGCGATGATACTATCATCGGCAGCCCGAACCCCGATTTGATCTATGGTGGATCAGGCAACGACGTTCTCATCGGTGCTGGCGGCGTAGACCAAATCTACGGTGAAGCGGGCAACGACATCTTCGGAAATTCATCGGCTGCTCCGAATGCGGTTGCGGACGACGCTGGCAATGACTTGTTCAATGGCGGTGAAGGTTCCGACACCTTTATTTGGGAACCAGGTGACGGTAGCGACACGATCGAGGGTGGTGCAGGAGATGCCGACGTGCTCTCGTTCTTTGGCGGTGCGGGTGCAGAGGTCTTCAACGTCTTTGCTAAACTCAGCGATCCGTCCCGAGCCATCTTGTTCCGAAGTACGGGTACCATCACCATCGACATGGCTGGCATCGATACGATCAACGTAACGGGCAATGCCGGTGCTGACGCTTATGTTGTCGGACGTGCCAACAATGGCGACTCGGGCAACGGTGTCGCTCCGACCAGTCCCTACGTTGATCCGACAGCCAGCTTGAGCGATCTTTCGACCACCGAAGTTCGCGTGGTCAACATTACAGAAGCCGCCGATGCTCCTGACAACGTCTTTATCGATGGTCGCCCGACCGACGACAACCTGACCGTTACCGAGGAAAGCACGATTACCAAGACGCTGCGTGTTGCCGGCCTGCCATATGCAATTCGCATCCTCGGAGCAGACACTGCAGACCGGCTGACGATTCGAGGTAACGAAGGCAACGATTCGATCAAGGCAATTAACAGCACCGGCGCAGTAGAAGCAATTATCGGAATCACCTTCGCAGGCGGTGCTGGCAATGACAGCTTGTCCGCAGATGCGATTCTCATCGGTGGCATTGGCAACGATTTCCTCGAGGGTGGCTTAGGAGCCGATCTGCTCTTTGGCAACGAGGGGGATGACACGATGATTGGTGGAGCGGGTCTAGATACCTTCGACGGTGGTACCGGCTTCGACACAATCCTAGTTCGCGGTACACCTGGCAATGATGTCATCGACATTTCTCAGACCGCGAATGTCACTCTGGTCGAAACCGTCAACGGTGTTGCTGAAACCGATACGCTGGCGCTTGTCGATGGTACTCGCACTGTTGAGCGAGTCTCGGTCGTAGCCGACGCTGGCAACGATACGATTCGTGTCCAATGGTCTGATTCGCTTGGTACGGATGCGAACGTAAACAGCCTGCGAGTGGATGTCGATGGTGGTGCTGGTTCTACTGGCGACCGGCTCGGTGTCGTGGATCTGGGTACCGGCGATTTGATTCTTTACGAACGCGGGACCACCAATGATAGCGGTGCGATGGCCATCGGGCCTGGCAACGCGGAACCATTGATCGTTAACTTCTCAGATGTCGAAATTGTCCAACCGATTGCAGGTGCCGGTGGAGACATCGTCGTATTCAAACATGATCCATTCGAGTTCAATGATGCCCGAACGTTGGCAACCTACCTAGGTGCCAATTCAGCTATCAACGTGGATCCGACAATCAATCCAGGACTGGATCCCGCTTTCGGTTTCCCTGCCGATGAGGATTGGTATCGCGTCGTCGCAGAGAAGACCGGTGTGCTCGACTTCCAAGTCTACTTCCGTCAAGTTGCAACGGTACCAAGCGGCCGACCTGGATTGCCAAACGCTGGCAATCTGGATATCGCAGTGACCGATACCGCTGGTAACGTCGTTGCAGGTTTTGGTGTCAATGACAGCTCTAACGACGAACGTATTCGCATTCCAGCGATTGCTGGTCAGACTTACTATCTAAGAGTCTTTGCAAACGGCAATGCGATTAATACGTATAATATCACCGTCGCCAACTACGTACCGCCAACACCGCGCGACATGGAACTGCTCGACAATCCTGTGGGCGATCCACCTCCAGCCAACAGTGACACAGGTCGCAGCCAATTCGACAACATCACTCGCGACAATACACCGACCTTGGTGTTCCGACTCGATGATGCGATTTTCCTAAATGATCTTCCTGGCAACAACGCCGCTGGCGCCCCGCCTGATGAAGTGATTCCGATTCCGTTCCAAGCGGCGGCAGGCACTGCTGGCTATCGCATTGCGATCTTCGATGAAGGTACTTCACCGGCTCCAGGAACTCAAACGGGTACGCCACCACAGACTCCGATCGGCTTTGCTACCTTTGTTTCGGCCGGTGTCTACCAGTTCACGACTCCAGTGTTGACGGACGGCTCGCACTTCCTGACCGCACGGGTACAGATGGTGGATCCCGCAACGCCGAAACAAACTGGTTTCGGTGATCGCAGTGTTACCCTTGAGATTGTTGTCGATACGGTCAACCCTCCAGCCTTCTTCGGTCAGATCAGTCTTGCCGATTCGACGCAAGGTTTGAATGCCGCGAGCGATACAGGTGTGGTCGGCAATCCAGCCACCTTTGCAGATCGGGTAACGACTAACACGCGACCTGGTTTCTATGGACGGGCTGAGGCTGATACCATAGTGCGATTGTACGTCGAGTCCAATGGTGTATCTGGTCTGCAGTCAACCGGAGCGACACCTGACCTATTCCTCGGTTTGACGACGGCGACGCCTTTGGATGGCACTAATCAGTTCCCTGGTGGACAATGGAGCTATACCACTCCGTTGGATCTGAACAATCCAGCACTCGGTTTCACCAAGGATGGCTTGCGAGTCATTTATTCCACCGGCGAAGACGTAGCTGGCAACACGACTACCGATGCGACAGCAGACGTACTGAATATGTTCTTGGACACAGCTGGACCGCAGATCACCGGTGTTCAGATTACCGGTTCTCCAGCTTACAATTTGTTTGGACTCAAGCCGGGCAACGCTCTTCAAGGGCCAACTCCAGCCGTCAATAGTTTGACGATCAATGGACGCGATTTCCCTAACCGAAGCAATGTAGATCCAAATTTTCTCTATTCGGCAGTGGACCCCACAGTGGACCCCACAGTGGACCCCACAGTGGAGGTCACAGTGGAGGTCACGCCGGGCAAGTTTATCTTGCGAGGCGACCACAACGGTATCATTGCCATCAAATCGATTACGTTCATCGGTAATACTTCGAATGGCACTCCTGCCACTGGAAGCGTCTTTCTCACGTTCTTCAAACCACTGCCTGACGATCGGTACACGCTGACCGTCCTGGACACGGTTGTTGATCCCGCTGGCAACAAGCTCGACGGTGAGAGCAATGCGGCCGAGCCTACCGCAACACCGAGTTTCCCAACCGGCGATGGGCAGCCTGGCGGAGATTTTGTGGCTCGGTTTACAGTGGATAGTCGGCCAGAAGTCGGAGTCGTGAGCGAGGGCATCGTGTACGTTGACATTAACGGTAACTATGTCTGGGACCCGGAAGGCAAAGACCGCGACGCAACCAATCGCGACTTGGTCTTCCAATTTGGACAGCTTGTCGACGCACACTTTGCTGGCAACTTTGCACCGGCTGGGGCAGCAACCGCAAGTGGATTTGACAAGCTTGGGGCTTACGGCAAGTTTGCTGGTACCTACAGCTTTGCATTGGATACCAATGATGATGGCGTGGCTGACTTTAGTTCCATGATGCCTGCCGAGTATCAGGTCAATGGAATTCCTGTGGCAGGTAATTTCAATGCGGCACATCCTGGTGATGAAATCGGATTGTTCGACGGCTCATTCTGGTACCTTGACACCAACGGCAACAACCAGATTGACGTGGGCGAGCGTATCGCGTCGAATTTCAACGGATTACCGATCGTAGGTGACTTTACCGGTGATGGAAAGGATGACCTCGCGGCATTCAACAACGCCACAAACACGTTTGCGTTCGACACAAATCGCGATGGAATAGCAGACTTCACATGGAGAGTTGCAGACGACATCGGACGATTCGTCGGCTTGAGTGGATTTACCGATCGGCCAGTTGCGGGTGACTTGAATTTGGACGGCATTGACGACATCGGTTTGTGGGTCAAGGATCGGCAAGGAACACTACCTCAAAACTCGGGCGAGTACTTCCTCTGGGTCTCGGACAGAGCCAGTCCCAATCCAGCCTTGGTCTTCGATTCCTTTAGTCCAGATCCGCTCGGAAACGATCTGTTTGCTGAGTTCGGCGACGACTTTGGCTTGCCTATCTTTGGAAACTTTGATCCACCGATTGGAAATGCTGTCGATAGCAATCCGCTGCACAACACACGATCGCCATACGATGTGGACGCAGACGGTTCAATCAGCCCGCTCGACGTTTTGATTGTCATCAACGTCTTGAACAACTATCCCAAGTTCCCATCGAGCGATCCGGTTCGGACATATTACATGATCGGTCAACAGAAGGCAGATCCAGACAATGACCGTACGATTAGTCCATTGGATGCGCTCACGATCATCAACTACTTGAACCGCAACAACGGTTCGGGCGAGGGCGAAGCGGATGGTTCGCCAGTTGGAGCTGGCAGCGACCAAAATCGTGCAACAGATGACTTCTTTGCTCAGCTGGGTGCAGATATAGAAAGCGATGGCTTCAAGAGGAAGCGTCGATAGACTTATTGAGTGGACGATCGCTCCGCGATCGTAATTAAACAGCGAGAGGCAGGACGCAAAACCTGCCTCTCGCTGTTTTTGTTTTTGCCGCGAAATCAGGCCCGGGGCTAGCGCCCGCCGGTTCACATGCAATGTCTTAGCCCTAAACATTTTGCTTAAAATCGAATATCAGTGCGAAGCGTTAGACCACTAAAGGTCAAGTTGTCGTCTAAGTTCAATAGATTGGCATTACGGACCGATTCGATATAGTCACGGTTAGTAACGGCATTGAACCAAGTGTTGAATAGGTAGCCAGTTGTGATGCGAACGCGACCGTTGCAACTTTGCCAACCAACGCCAAGTTCTGTGTCCACGACTGGCGATACACGAAAGTCTTCGTAGTGATTTGCAATCACTCCACCGCCGAACTGATTGGTCTGGCGATAGTCAGCCTGCCAGTTTCCCGCGAGCAAACTTCCCATCGCACGACCGTATACGAGTAAACCAGTTTCACAGTTGAATCGTTCTCCATCGAGTCCGCCGAGTATGCCTATTCCATTAAAATCGATATCGGTAGTAACGTTTGTTAGTCCGGTCGCAACGGAAATCGTTTGATCCGCAGAGAGTCCTTGTTCAAGGTTTCCGTAACGAACACCGGCATTCCAATTCAAAACGCCGCAATTGCTCGCTTTGTGGACCCGCCGAAGGGCTAAGTCCGCGAACTGAAAAGTAGTCGACTGAAGTGCGACGGATTGTAGACTGGCCGCACCTGTGGTAGCCACGCTTGGGTGCGAAACTAGGGAATTGATAACGTTGGTGCCGGTTGCGTTCAATACGCTGGTGGTTGCTCCGTCCCAGCGTGTGAAGCTTGCATTGATGCTGCTGCAGTCCGTGCTAGCCAGCGAAAAGCCTACGCGATAGCCGACATGTTCTCCGATGTTGCTGATCCCGAGCGGGCCGGTAGGCGAAGCGGCTGGACCAGGACCTGTTTGCTCGATCGCATAAATCAAGTCTGAATTACCTGCACTTAGATAGAGCACTTCGCCAAAAGCGCCAGTTCGGTGTGCCCACCACGGCGTGCACAGGATCTCACAATTGGAAGGCTGGACGCCGCAGGATGCGCTTGGCGTACCTGCGGTCACCGAATTGCAGGAAGCCGTTTGTACGTCGGAAAATTCGTGTTCGGATACTGTTGGCAGGTCCGTGATCTTTAATTCCTGTTTATCCGATTCACCGGCAATTGCTTGCGTGGAGGGAAGTAGATGATTATAGCTAAGACTGATACTTGCTAACATCGCCGCACTTCCGAGGGTTTGTGTAAGTCTATTTCTAACCATGTTTTCTCTCCACCCAAGAATTCATATGTTCTGAACATGCTTTACGAGTGGAGTGCGAAGCTGAACTTCCTGAATATCCAATTCACATTCCCCAAAAGAAACATCGGATCGAACACAATCGGCATTCGCATAAAAACCATTACGATCGGATCCTTCGCCTAATTTCCGCAGATTGACACAGACGTTTGCTACGATATTGGGGATGGTAATCTGGGCGGTCTGTGCAGCGCGGGTTAGGAGGATTGAATTTAAAGTACCAATTGTTTCGATCCTAGCAGGGCTGGACGTTAAACGACCCTTTGAACCTGTGTCAGGATCATGCAAGCCAGCCATTGCGAAACACTACAAGGACAAAGTCATGAAACGCGGCCTACTTTCTCTCGCCCTATTCGGAATCACTCTGGCCATGTCAAGTGGCTGTCTACATCACAATAACTGCAATAGCTGCAACGGTACATTGGGATGTCGGCCATGCAGGGTCGCTTGGCAGCGTGGTGGTACCGACTACGGTGCCCACCTGTCCCACAGCCAATATCGTACCGATCCACAAGTCGGTTCTGGCGTACAAGCACCTCAAACCGCCTATCCGTACTACACAAATCGTGGCCCCCGCGATTACTTCGCGAATAACCCACCAAGCATCGGTCGGTAATGTGTTCTTAAGGCTCCCCTGCCAGCCTGTCTGGCAGGAAGCCAAGGTTCGCAAGCTAGTCACAGCGCCCAATTCCTGCGTCCTGCATTCCAGAGCCGAGCCGGTATGCTCGGATTGCATTTTTGGACCAGAAGCGATCCTGCTCGTCAACGCTTAGCTTCGAAGCAAGTACGGATACTGTGGCAACCCATTGATCATAGTTGGCCTTTAGCAAACAAACCGGCCAATCGGTTCCAAATAGAAGTCGCTCGGATCCAAAAGCTTCGATGGCTGTGTCCCAATAGCGTTGAATCTGTGGCAGCGACCACGCCGGATCCCGCACTTCGGTTACCACACCGGAAAATTTGCAGAATACATTAGGTCGCTCTGCCAGTTCCCTTAGATTGCGATCCCAAGCGTTATCGTGCGAGCCAGACTGGATCGTCGGCTTGCCTATATGATCCAATACAAAGACTTGGTCAGGATGCCGATCGACGAATGGAATCGCAAAGGGCAATTGCCTTGCATAGATCAGCAAATCGTATGCCCATCCGAAGTCCTGGATCGCTCGAATTCCCTCGTTGAAACCAGTCCGGGCCAGAAATCCATCGTCGTGTTCATCTTGAACCACATGCCTCAAGCTTCGCAATTTTTTTTCATGGCGAAATAGATCCATTGTTTCGCGAACGGTCGGACTGGCAATCGGCAACCAACCGACAACACCCAGTATCCAGTCGTGGTTGGCTGCTAGACTCAACAACCAACGCGTCTCCTCTACACTCTGCCTTGCTTGAACCGAAATGACGCCATCGATCCCTGCCGCTAGTGTCTCCGCACGCAACTGGGTTGGCAGGAAGTCCTTTCGCAAACCAACCATCGGATCAGAGATCCACGGATACTGATCTGCAGAGTAATGCCAGAAATGGTGATGGCAGTCGATCCGATGCAACTTACGGAAACCCTTTCAAGTCAAATTACTGTTTTCAATTCCCGAAATTTTTTCCAATCGACGCGAGTGACGCCCACCTTCAAACTCGGTTGCTAACCAAATGCGAACGAGATCGCCAACGGGCCTATCGCCAATCAAATCACCGGGCAGGCAGAGCACGTTCACATCGTTATGACGTCGGCACATTTCTGCCATCACTTCATCACAGCATGCAGCTGCACGTACTCCTCTGAATTTATTTGCAACGATGGCCATCCCAAAACCCGTTCCGCAGATCAGGATGCCTCGTTCAACCAAACTGTCGGCGACCCGTTTCGCTACGATGACTGCGACATCGGGGTAGTCGACCGCTTGGTCACTTTGCGTACCATAGTCCTCAACTTCATGTCCATCTGCGGTCAGAAGCGTAATCAGCTTGCTTTTAATTTGGAAACCTCGGTGGTCACTACCAACAGCGATTCTCATTCTCCATACTCCACGTATTGCTTGGGATGAATCGAACTATTTAACGCCACTGAATGAGAGACTCTGTATCGAGTCTTTCGATCCAATAGTCTGTGTGTTCGTCCAATTGCCGCGCACACTTCTGATAAATTTCTAAGGGGCCCCCAAAGGGGTCACTAATCTCTCCGCCGTCTGGCGAAATGAGTTGTACTTTCGCCGCGGCGGACGGCCACTGCGAAACGATTGCATGTCGATGCCGATGTCCCATCGCAAGGATCAAATCGGCTTGTTCGACCAAGTCGGCATTTAACTGTATGCTTTGGTGTTGATCCAGGCTAGCGCCGTAAGGTCGAATTGCAGCCAAGGCACCATGCGATGCTGCGTCGCCACCAAAGGCCGATACGCCTGCCGACAAGGCAACAATAGGACTAATTCCATTCGCTGCTTTTTGGCCAAACTTCGCGTTAATCTTCCTTTCCATCAGGGCTTGCGCCATCGGTGACCGACAAGTGTTCCCAGTGCATACAAATAATACACTCCACTGAGAAAGTTGCCGAAGCCCGCGTTCGTCTACAATTCCCTTGCGGACTACTTTTCCGATAGTGCCGTCAATGGCAACGACCGTCGGCTCTCCTGGAAAAACGACTGTACCATCGTTAATGGCTAGCACGCTATCATCGGAATGGATGTCCTCAATCGAGTAGGCCACGGTTCCCTTCGCGGTCCGAGCCGGAAAACAGACCATCGGTCCAGCTGAAAGCCGACACACATGCTCCAGAACTTCATGCCCGGGTTGGGAAACTCGAATTCGATTCGTTCCGTCATGCAAAGCATCACATACCCGTTTTTCCAAACATCGAAGTAAGCTCGATGCATGAGAATCTTGAATGCTCAAAAGGACAGGCCCTGGCCAAGCCTTTCTGGCCAGCCTTCGCGCACCTAGACTGATGTCAGGGAAATAATCAAGAGTCTCGTCGGAAGATCGAATCATTAATGAAATCGCATCTGCACCCGACTGAAGGTTTCTTTGATGCAGTTGCTCAACGGCGACAAGATGCAATCCGCTACCAACCAAGAGATAGGAGCAATTCGAAGGCAGCGCAACCACGTGTCCCTCGGCCAACGCTTGTACCGCCAAATGAACAATATCGCGGGGATCGTCTGATTTCTTCCAATCCAGAATCTTGGTCATATGCGACGTCGCAAACACTTAAGTTGGTGGATTTAAATGAAATCAATAAAACTGATTTTCGCAATACGCTTGCTAGAACGTTATGATATCCCATGAACGATCGAAGGTCGATTCCCCAAAAATAGGGGACAGCACACTTTTACTTAGGGTTCCCATGATTGTAAATCGTCCGCTGAAAGAGGCTGGAAATGACGACACAATTTGTTCTCGACGTGCTTTTTTCAACGTCGCCGGCCAATCCGTCGGGTTGGTATTTGGAACGTGTTTCGCCCCATTGGCTGTTCTACCTATTGGGTGTTCACGTTCAGCAATAAGTGTCCCATCGGTTGCTCCTGACTTGATAATTGGCCAACGAGGCCTTGCGGACGGTCGTTTCCACAAGCCGCGAGCAATCGCGATCGACGCGAGCGATACACTTTATGTTGTCGATAAAACAGGCCGCATTCAAAAATTTGACAACGAGGGGAAATTCATTCTGGGCTGGCGCACTCCGGCAATCGATTCAGGAAAACCGACCGGCCTTGGCATCGATACCGACGGCTCAATCATGGTCGCAGATACGCATTATTATCGTTACTTGTTTTACACGCCGAGTGGTGATTTGATCGATGAAAGAACGATCGGTGGCA
This sequence comes from Pirellula staleyi DSM 6068, assembly GCA_945900945.1. Lineage (GTDB taxonomy): Bacteria > Planctomycetota > Planctomycetia > Pirellulales > Pirellulaceae > JBKCUI01. The sequence goes on along the minus strand of CAMDKL010000039.1, from coordinate 5,502 downwards.
CAAACGGGCCAGATCCCGGACAATTTGCATTCGTCACCGACATTGCCCGAACGGCTGGCGGAGAATACTATTGCGGCGAGTATGGGGAATTTGATCGCATTCACAAATACACGAGCGACGGCAGGTACATGGATCGGTTGGGTGAGCATGGCGATGGCCCGCTCCAATTTAGTCGACCTCAGAGTTTGGCAATCGATCACGAAGGTTTCCTTTGGGTCGCAGATTCGTGCAACCATCGGATTCAAGTGATCGACTGGCGAGAATCAAAGCCTCGTTCCATAGCGATTTTTGGAAAGCAAGGTACCGAACTTGGCCAATTCCAATATCCGTACGGGATGGTCTTTGCAAAAGATGGAACCATCATCGTTAGCGAATTCGGAAACCATCGTGTACAACATTTGGACCGCGAGTGCAAACCGCTTGCTAGTTGGGGTCTCGCTGGCAATTTGCCGGGCGAACTCAACCAGCCATGGGCTGCAGCGGTCGATTCGAAGAACCGGGTCTATGTAGTCGACTCCGGCAACAACCGTGTTCAGCGTTTTCACTTTTGAATTGACTTATCAGGGAACATGTTTCAAACCGCATATTTGGGGAAACTGCTTGGCATCAAGGTCTACATTCATTGGACCTTTTGGTTTCTAGCTCTCTATGTTGGGCTATCCCACATCCGACAAGGATTGGGTCCAGCCGCTTCGGCCATCGGGTTTATTTTTGCCGTCTTTGGATGTGTGTTCTTGCACGAGATGGGGCATGCACTTGCTGGGAAATGGTTTAGCATTCCCACTCTGGACATTACCTTGTATCCGATCGGAGGTGTGGCTCGCATGGCCGATTTCACACGAACGCCATTTGTTGAGTTGGTGGTTGCAATCGCTGGCCCGATGGTCAACCTAGTCATCGCATCCGGCTTGTTTTTAGGGCTTTCCATTCGTGCCAGTGTTGATCAGATAACCCCCGATAGTATCGGTGCCTTCGGACCCTTAGAACAACTTTTAATCATCAACGTCATACTCGCTGTATTCAATATGTTGCCCGCGTTCCCAATGGACGGTGGTCGGGTACTGAGAAGTTTACTCGCAATGATGATGCCTTATGCCCAGGCAACACGCTTGGCAGCTCGCTTCGGGCAAATCATGGCGGTGCTCATGTTCGCCGCCGGATTGTTTTGGGATTGGCAACTAATGATTATCGCTGTCATAGTCTTTCTTGTTTGCTCCGGCGAGTTGCTCAAAGAGCGTCTAGTAAGCGTCGCAAAGCAAATGGGACAAGTCCCCGCACCCTTTCAGCAAGCTGGAGATTCCGCTGACATTATCGATGCAGTCGAGGTGCGTCAGGTGCGATAGAAAATTTAGTTCTGTGGTTCCCACACGCTCCAACTGTCCCCCCCTTGATTCGTTAGAAGTCAAATGATGCTTCGAAATCATTCTCACGTAAGGTACATATCGTTTTCATGTACAAACCGCCTTACCGCAGCCATTTTGGCCATATTTTTCCTTTCCGGCATCACTCTTGCCCAGCAACCCAAGCCACCTTCGCGTGACACCATGTGGAAAAATGTCGATGACGCCGTAAAAAAAAGCCTTCCGAAATCTGCAATCGAAGCACTCGTACCCATCATCGATTCCGCCTTAGCAGATAAAGCCTACCCAGAAGCCATCAAAGCCATCGCCAAACGCGTGCTGCTCGAAGGACAAATCGAAGGAAAAAGACCCGAGGAACACATCGCTCGAATGCAAGCCGAAATGGCGAAAGCACATCCAGAGATGCTGCCCGCAATGCGCGCTATCTTGGCCCAGTTTTACTGGAGCTACTTCGAACAAAACCGATGGCGCTTTGGCCAACGAACGTCAACGTCGGCTCCGCAAAGCGATGACTTTACGACTTGGGACCTGCGACGGTTGTTCGCCGAAATCGACTCGCTCTATACCCAAGCCAGCGTCAACGAACCCCAACTCCGTGCGATCCCTATCGGCACCTACGACATCCTGTTTGCCAAAGGGACGGTACCTGACAGCTACCGCCCAACCCTATTCGACTTCATCGCGTTCGCTGCCATTGACTTCTATTCCTCCGGTGAACAAGCCGGGGCGAAAGCCGAAGACGCTTTCGAAATCGACGCTGCAAGCCCAGCCCTTGGGCCAACAACGGATTTCATTTCGTGGAAGCCCAATGCCACCGATGCCGATTCACCGAAGCTGAAAGCCATTTTGCTCTACCAAAGGCTACTGGTAATCCATCAAGAAGATAAGGACCGAAGCGCTTACCTCGATGCCGACTTGGGACGTCTCCAATTCGCTCATGCGCACGCAGTCGGCGAGGAAAAAACAAGCCGAACCAAGGCCGCATTAAAAGCTTTTGCGGAGGCAAATGCCAAACATGAGCTCTCCGCGACCGCTCGCCATCGTTGGGCTGTCGTACTGCAAAGCGAAAACGAGCTGGTAGAAGCTCGCGAAATTGCAACCCAGGGCAAGAACGCGTTTCCGACAAGCATCGGTGGTAAACTCTGTTTCAACACCATCGCGGACATCGAAGCAAAAAGTGTCAACATCACAACGGAGCGAGTGTGGAACAATCCGCTCCCAATGCTGCGGGTCTCTTACCGCAACATCAACAAAGTCTATTTCCGCGCAATCCAAGTCGACTGGAACACGCGATTCACAAACGATCGGGGGAGTCCAGGCAACCTCAACCAATCCGATCGTGAGCAATTCGTTAGGCAAACTCCTGTGTTAGCCTGGTCAGCTGACTTGCCACCGACTGACGACTATCGGGACGCCACACACGATTGTCCAGCCCCAAAGGAACTTAAATCCGGCTACTACTTTATCCTCGCTAGTGTACATCCCGATTTCTCCGACAACGACAATGCCATCTCGGCATGCGATGTCTGGGTTAGCAATCTAGCCATCGTACTTCGACAATCTTGGGGTACCGGCAAACTCGAGGGGTTCGTCCTCAACTCCAATTCTGGCGAACCAATCGCTAATGCCAAAGTTCGAACGTTTGTCCGACAGGACCGCAACAACAGTGTTACAGAGGCGGCCACAGTGTCCACGAATGCGAACGGTCTATTCTCGGTCACTACCAACGACCGCAGTTTCTCCTTGTTGGCCTCGGCCAATGGTCAAGAGCTCGCGGTTCAAAACGAACAACGGACCTATTCTCAACCGGAACTGCCGAACCATTTCGTTCAACATGTTCTCTTTACCGACAGATCCATCTACCGCCCCGGCCAGACCGTTCAATTCAAAGGGATTTGCTTGCTCGCGGATACGGTTCAAGACAAATACGCCACAGTCCCCAATCGAAACGTCACCATCCAGTTTCGAGATACCAACGGCAACGAAATCGAGCGAGTTGTACTACGCTCGAATGCCTTCGGCTCTTTCAGCGGCAGCTTCACCGCTCCGCGCGATTCCGGTACGGGTAGTATGCATATCGTTGTCGACAATGGTCGCACTGGAACAACCGCAATCCGTGTCGAGGAATACAAAAGACCGAAATTCCTAGTCACCTTGGAGGCACCCAAAGAGGCCACCAAACTGAACGATACAGTCACGATCACTGGATTGGCGACGAGCTACACTGGATCTGCAATCAATGGCGTTAAAGTGCGATACCGCATCACCCGTCAAGTTCGCTGGCCAATTTGGTTTATGAATTGCTATGCTTGGCGAATGCCTCCGATAGTCGGCAGCGCCCAAGAAATTTCTCACGGATGGGCGACTACCGAAGCCGATGGATCGTTCCGCGTGAGCTTTACCGCTAAGCCAGATAGGAGTGTTCCAGAAAGTGACGAACCGAACTTTAGTTTCCAAATCACAGCCGACGTAACGGACACGGCTGGCGAAACTCGGACCGGTACGAGTTCCGTCACCGTGGGCTACGCTGCATTGCAAGCCAACGTCACAGCGAATGAGTGGCTCACATCGAATAGCGATATCCAATTCTCAATCCATACCACTACTCTCGACGGCACTGGCCAATCCGCTAAAGGATCCTTAAAGGTCTATCGCTTGAAAGAACCCGCATCGGTGCTCAGGCCAGACATCCTCGGACGACAGATCACTCCAATTCCACGTGGTCGTACTCAGAGCCGATCGGCCAAATCCACGGCACCAATAGTTCAACCCGATCCTTCGAACCAAAGCACATGGGCGCTTGACGAAGTCCTTTCGACAAACGCTTTTGCAACCGCAGCAGATGGCAAACTGGAGATATCCGTCAAACTCGCGAAAGGACTTTACCGAGCCGTTCTCGAGTCGCAAGATAGATATGGCAAGCCTGTAAAATCCGAGTTAAACCTGCGCGTCATCGATCCAACTGCCAACAAACTAGACCTCAAATTGCTAAACTTGCTCGCCGCGCCCAAATGGCAATTGGAACCCGGTGAAAAGTTCGCAGCGATTTGGGGCACAGGCTATGAATCTGGCCGAGCATTCGTTGAAGTGGAACACCGTGGCAAGTTGCTGCAAAGTTTTTGGACCAAGCCAGGAACAACACAGGTATCCATCGCTCAAGACATTGCCGAAGGGATGCGAGGCGGGTTTACTCTGAGGACCACCTTTGTTCGGGAGAATCGTGCGTACCTAGAATCGCGACACGTCGACGTGCCATGGTCGAATAAAGAACTAAAGCTCAAGTGGGAACGTTTTGTATCGAAACTAGAACCAGGCCGAAAAGAAACCTTTACGTTAACCATCAGCGGACCGAATGCGTCAAAGGCCGCTTCGGAAATGGTAGCCGCCATGGTCGATGCGTCGCTCGACGCTTATCTGCCTCACAATTGGTTGCAACGATTCAATGTCTTCCGCCAGGACCATTCTCGCTTGTCTAGCATGTTTGAAAATTCGGTCCATGGACTTAATCCATTCCGCGGCCAATGGACCAGCGATCGAGTGTCGATCGTACTAAGCTACCGTGATTTCCCACCGGAGTTTAAAGTTCAACAGCAAGGGTATGGAATGCGAAGAATGATGGCTGGAGGTATGGGCGGCGGCCCGGCTGAAGGAATGCCAGCACTCGCATTTGATTCAAAGATGATGTCTAAAGCCACACCATTTGCTTCTGCAGAAACGGATGCCGCGTTGGATAGTACCGGTCAACCACCACCACCTGCCAGCCCCAATAATGCTCTCGATCTCAGCCAGGTCTCGGCTCGTAAAAATCTAAATGAAACCGCCTTCTTCTTTCCCAATTTGATCGCCGATGCCGATGGCAACATCAAATTTGAATTTACCATGCCGGAGGCGCTTACAACATGGCGATTCCTGGGCTTTACACATGATACCGAACTGCGAAGCGGTTATCTCGAGGACAAAGTCATTACGGCCAAAGACCTCATGGTCCAGCCCAACCCGCCCCGATTTTTGCGAGAAGGAGACCTACTCGAGTTCAGTGTCAAAGTCAGCAATCAATCCTCTCAGTCACAGTCCGGCCGTGTCGCGTTAAACTTGTTCGACGCTCGCGACAACCAAACGGTTGACGCAGCATTCGGCAACG
>CAMDKL010000038.1 GCA_945900945.1 Pirellula staleyi DSM 6068 | reverse complement strand
CAGAGGGACTTTTCAACGGGCTCTTTCTAGGCAGAGCGATCGAATGCGTGCTTCAGCAAGGAGCTCCATGGAATGAAGTCGATCGGATCGTGGCCAAAGCGATTGATCAACTCAATGACTACGTTGGTTTTCGGCCAGTTGCCGTACTTGAGGGGCGCAGGTTAGAACCCTATGGGCACGAGTGGCTGCGTCCCATCCCGCTCTACATTCGCGATGTTGGTGTCGCTTTTGGACCTTACTGTGAGATCATCACCAAGGCGTTAGCGATTCTAAAAAAGACTTCGCCAGAAATTTTGCGAGATGCGCAATTCGATCCGAACCATCTCGACGAATTGGCTCTCGATATCCGCGCTTATGACTTCGATCATCCGGTCAACAAACGCCCGAACTACTATTTCGGACAGTGGGATCCGCACTTGATGGATCAGAATGGCACGTACCGCCGCTTTGTATTGCAACAGGTCACAGTCGATGCGTTGCTCGACAGGGTGGCCAAAGAAAAAGACCTGCCGCACGAAGAGACATTGACCGAGGCTGCGGTTGTATTGGCTGGAACCATGCTGATGGCTTCCGGCATATCGGGAGGCAGCGCGAACTCGTTTTCTTCCACAACGACGCTCGTCCAGTTGCTCGCCCAGATTGCACTCTACCGCGACTCCTTCTACACCGAGTTTTTGCAAGGGCTATCCGGAGGTCATGCTACACGATTGCGCAACGAATCATCGATACGGCGTCAGCCTCTTGGCGGGGCACGTCAACAACTGAACACGACACTTGCTCGACTGCGTGCATCTCAAGTCGAGCACGTTCAGCTTGCTCGCATCTTTGCACGCATGGGCAGTGCTATCGCAGCCAAAGAAGAGGCCGATGACGTGCACGTACCCTCGGCTCGAATCCTTTGCCGGATCGATTGCTTACTGACTGTGGGAAATCAATTATTACGTCGTGGCGAGCTCGACAAAGCCGGCGAGGTGCCCGACCAAATCTTCGATCTGATTCAACGCGGAGTCGAATGCGGTGCGGTGGTGGATCCATGGAACATTCTCGGGTTCGCAGGTAACTTCCCACGATTCATCGGCTCGGATTCCACCGTGATCGATGATCGTGTCGAAGAGATTGTTCAAATAATGGAACAGGTTTTTGGATTCCTTTCGCGACTATGGCGTGAAGCGGCTGCGACAGACCAAGAATCGCTTTCCAAAAGGACAGAAGAACGTTTTCAAGCGATCTCGGACTGGTGGCGGAAATACGCAGCCCACCAGGTTAGCGATGTTGCAGCAACGGATTCGCAAGACGCGCTCGAATCCTCTCAATTGGTAGCGAGAGCTTTGAGGCTTTGGCATCAGGGAGGCGCGGCAGCGGGAGACCTCAAGTTTTGGGCACCGCATGCGGATATGTTCGATTCGCCGAAGGCTTATGCGTTAGTGATTGAAGCGCTGCTTGATCGACGGGATTTTGTTGGTGGCATGGCATTGCTGGTTCACTGGCTGAGCCAAGCCGAGCGAGTTGGTCTGCAAAGTGGAAACACCTCCTACTCGGACCTGGCGCGCATATGGCTGGAACAGTTGTTCGAATATTCTTGCGAACCTCCGTCCGAAACGACGCTGGGACAAATATCGGACGCGCCTCGGCAAATAGATACACCGAGGTCTTCTGATTTTGTTTGGTCTATGGTCGAGAAATTCTTCGACTACCTGGAAGCAAACGGTGAATCGTTTTGGGCCGTCCCAGAATTTCGGCTTGCGAAACTTGGAAAACCGAAGAAGCGACCTGACGAAAAAACGGACTTGTTGGCCGCAGGCGACCGAAGCGACGCTGAATCAAGTGACGATAGCGACGAGTCGAGCGACAAAACCTCCTTGTTCGAGGCCGCATACGAGGGAGTCACTTATTCCGACAGTACCGATGATGGAGTCGAGGGCCCCGTCTACGAACAGGACGAAGGAACGGCAGAGGAGTTAGTCGCCGAATCCAAGCGACTTGGGGAGCATCTGACTTTCTTGGCCGCCCTGGCTCAAATGTGGAAACTGGTTTCGCAGTCCACGCAAACGCTCGCAACCGAACCGCTAAGTCCCTCGGAGTCCGTCCCGGCGGATGCAGCTCGTAGAAATCGAGTCGTAGCCGCTCTGAGGCGATGGAGCGAGCAATGCCTTCACAACCGAAACGCATTGGTTTATCTGCTCGATCAGATTCAGTCGTTCAAGGTAGCTCGAGGTGGTACCGATACGGATTCGATGGCTCGATACGATCGCCAACGAGTAATTAAAGAGTCGTTGATGGAACGGATTTTGGCTGCGGCAGTAGAGACGGCGGACGCTGGCCGAATGTTGATCGGGGCCAGCTTGGCACACACCGACGATCTTGGTAGTTGTCAGCCGTTGCTGGCTGGACTACCCAAGGATGAAGTTTTAACGGTCGAGTTATTTGGTGACTTGATGGCGGGTCGGCGCAAGCGAGTCGAAGAGACTTTTCCGGTTTTTGTGGCCGTTCTTCGCGAACAAAAATTGCTGTACGTTTCGCTGACACGCGGTGGTCAACCACGCGACATTCTTAATGCGCGTGTGCGGCGGCGAGCCTTGACCCATTTATTGACATGGCTTCCCAGGCAGGGGTTCTTTTTTCAAGCGTGTCGGCTGGTGGATACCGCCCGTCATATGGAACATCAGAACCCAGTCGGGCATGGTGCGGTTACCGAGTTTGATGATCTGTTTCAAATTGCGTTTAAGTCAATGGTCCGTTGTTTGGTTCGAAACGCATATCAATGGCAAGCAGACGGTCCAGCCAAACCTCGCACCGAAAAGCGGCGGTCCAAGAAAGCAGAAATCCGACCCGAATGGTCCAAGTTGGAGCTAGATAGGCTCGTCGATCAAAATCCACCCGAACCCAATAACGATCAACTGGTGCCGTTGCTCGAACAGCTTACCGAAATCCTATTAGGGAGTTGGCTCTCGCATTCTCGAACACTTCGATTAAGCGTACTAGAGACAATCGACGGTTCCGGCACATGGAAACAACTCTCCCTATTTATCCAAAAGTACGGCAAGGGGATATTTACTCAGGGATTTCTCAAACTTTCTAACGTGAGGGCGATCCTGCATCAAGGAGTTGGGAACTACCTTGAACAAGCCATAAAGAATCAAGATAGTGAGGAGGTTCGTCCTCTGCTTGACGCCATTGAGGGAGGGGAAATACCGATCGAGGAAGCACAACGATGGCTTGCGGTCGTGTTTGAAGCCATCATCGATCATTATCCTGAGTACAAGGACTACAACAGTACGACGACGCAATCCGATCGCGGTGAAATGCTATACATGCTGCTGGACTTCCTGCGGCTAAGAGTTCGATACGACCGCGTTTGCTGGAACTTGAAGCCGGTATTCTGGGCTCATGAGGTGTTGGTGCATTCGGGTTGTCAAAACTCCGCGCAGCAATGGCGTCGAGCCCTTGCCGAGCGAGTGGCCCGTGAGTCCGATCAATATTTGGAAAAGCTCGCAAAACTGCAGCAGCAGTATGCGATGAAGATGCCGACCGTCGCCGACCGACTGAATGAACGTTTTGTAAAACCCATGACTATCGACCGCATGCGAGCCTTGATTCGTCCGGCAATGCGGCAGTTGCGCGCCAGCAATAAAGAAGACAGTCGAGCATTTGATTTGTTGATTCAAGAGTCGCACTTGATGATGCGAGAACCGACCGGCGTGGGTCTTGATATTCCAGCTTGGCTATTGATGTTGGAGGAAGAAGTGGACCGCGTGCTTCACAATAATCGCAATTCTCCTCAGGTGCAACGTCTTGAACGGGCAGTTCCCGTAATCCCCGTGACGCACCAGCAGCTTCTCGACCAATTCAACGCGGCGATGGGTCAAAGCCGAGGTCTCAAGGGGCCCGGCGAAGCGTAGGCAAGTACCTGACCATAAGTAAACTGGCATAACCATCACCCGTCGATACAGCCGGAGAAACGAACATGGATTTACAGAATTTACAGGACGATCGTCGATCCGACTACCAGTTTGGAGAAATCACTGAGGAAATCATCCTGTACATCTTGTCCGTCCATGTTCATTCATTTTGTTCGAAAACTTATGCATAGGTGCTTAGCCGCATTTTTGCCGGTTTTTTAGTCCGAGCAATCGAATCCAATGGGCCATAGCCGTCCGCACAAATCGACTGTTTTCGGTAAGATGCACGTTCAGGGTACTTTTTTCTTTGAATGCGTTGAGATAAGCAAAACATGACTGAATTCGACCAATCAGCCACCCATTTCCAAGCGACCACGCCGAACCCGCCGCGAATATCAACGCTTCGTAGGTTTCTGCGTAGGCTTTTGCGCAGAATTGTCTTCGGCATTTTATTCGCACTACCGATCCTCTTGACGGTTTTCGTCGTTTATCAGATTTATTTTATATTGAATTCGTGGGTCATCGATCCGGTAGCGGATTGGGTCGTTCCTAGGATCGTTCCGAAAGGATTTAACGATCCTTATTGGTCTGCAGTCGAACAGTATGTGACCAAGCCGATTTCACTACTTACCGTTCTGTTGTTTTTTTACATTCTGGGATATGCTTTTCAATCGCGATTGAGCCAATGGGTGGATTGGGGCTTTAGCTATATTCCAGGTATATCGGTGTTGTATCGAGCCGTGCGGGACGCTTCGCAGGCCATGCAAGGTCCCGACGGATTGAAGAAAATAGATACGGTTGTGCTGGTTCCGTTTCCGCACCCTGGGGCGAGGGCGACGGGATTCTTAATGGGCGAATGCCAAGATAGCGGTTCAGGCAAACCACTCGCATGCGTCTATGTTCCGATCGGATTGTTTCCTCCGTCGGGCTATACGTTGATCTTTCCTCGCGAAGATTTGATCTATACCGGATGGGAAGCGACCTCGCCATGGAAACTGCTACTATCGGGTGGACTAACGATACCAACCAAGATTCCATTCGAACGAGAGCGTGTTTAATTCTTTCAACGGCATAGAGGATCGTTGGGCAAACTGGAGTTATGGATTCATGCCTTAACTACTGTAGTAAATCCTTTGGCGGTAACGCGTTGTGCTCCAGGCCGGCTAACGCCAAAAAATTGGCCAAAACTTGATAGCCGGCAGTCGTCAAAATCGACTCGGGATGAAACTGAACACCGTAGACTGGATATAGCCGATGTTGAATGGCCATGATCGATCCATCATCCGCCCAAGCCGTAGCGAGAATGGAATCTGGAAGACTCGCCGGTTCAAGGACTAACGAATGATAACGACCCACTTGGAATCGGGTCGGGATTTCATCGAATAATGGGGAGCCATCATGCTCTATCATGCTACTTTTTCCATGCATGGGAACATGGCCCCGAACAACGCGACCGCCGAAAGCTTGTCCGATCGCTTGATGCCCCAAACAAACGCCGAGGATGGGGGTCTGTCCAGACATGCGACGCACCACCTCCATCGAACACCCTGCTTCATCGGGGGATTTTGGGCCTGGCGAAATAACAATGGCATCCAGCGACAACCGACCCATTGCATCCACCGCGATCGCATCGCTTCGGACGACCAAAGTCCGCTGCCCCAACCGCTGCAGATAGCGATCAAGGTTGTAAACAAAGCTATCGTAGTTATCGATGAGCAAAATCATTGTTGCGATAGAGCTTTCTCGCCCGCATCTAAAACCTCGAGGATTCGATCCACGTCATAGACGCAACCGCCCCATGTTCCGCCGCTTACTCTTTGAAGTGCAGCCCAAAGCCTCGAGTCACTCGGTAATCGTTCATCCTCTCTCAAATCGGGATGGGGTATCCGGGCCCCCAGGATGCCGGCCCCCGTTTCAGGTGAAAACTCTTTGCCATCACAGCCGATGAAGTTGACGGTTGCATCCAGTGTGATCCGATTGATTTCGATTCGAATCAAATCGTCGTCTCGAATCTTGCCGATAGGTCCGCCAGCCAACGCTTCCGGGCCGACATGTCCAATGCAGGCCCCCGTGCTCACTCCAGAGAACCTCGCATCCGTAATAACCGCAACATGCTTTCCATATTCAAGATACCTGAGTGCGCTCGTCAGTTGATAGGTTTCTTCCATCCCGGTTCCCATCGGTCCACGACCGATCAATATGAGGATGTCACCGGCCTTGAGTGGACGTGCATGTTGTCCTTTGGCAGCCGCCACAGCCTCTTTTTCAGTCGTAAAGACGCGAGCGGGGCCTGTCTTTCGATAAGTACCATCCGCATCGATGACCGTCGAATCGATGGCAGTGGATTTAATAACGGAACCATCAGGGCAGATATTACCGATCGGAAAACATAGGGTGCTGGTTAGCCCCATTTGTTTGGCCTTTCGCGGCGGGATAATCACCTGATCCGGGTCGACCCCGTCACGTTCTCGCAACATCTCTCGCAATGCCGTTCGTCGCTCTGATTTTTGCCAAGCGTCCAAAATTTCATGCCAGGTTAGACCGGTCACTGTTTTTGCGTCGCAACGTGCAATTCCAAGTTCACGCAGATGCCACATGATCTCGGGAACACCGCCTGCCAAAAACAAGCGAACGGTTGGATGGTACATTGGGCCGTTTGGGAGGACATCGACAAATCGAGTGACTCGCTGATTGATTTCCGTCCACAATTGGATGCTTGGTCGGGCCAATCCGGCGGCAAAGGCAACTGCTGGGACATGGAGTAGCAAATTGGTAGAGCCACCGCATGCCGCATGGACTGCTATCGCATTGTAAAAGGAATCCTCCGTCAAGATATCTCGCAGGGTTGCTTTGCGATGGTGCTGATCCCAAAGAACGGCTGCGGACTGTCTCGCCATCTCCATCCATATGGGTTGGCCGCTGGGAGCGAGCGCAGCGTGGGGTACCGTCATGCCCAACGCTTCTGCAATCAATTGGCTAGTCGCCGCCGTTCCCAAGAACTGGCAGCCGCCACCTGGAGATCCGCATGCGCGACAACCTGCTTCAGCCGCTTCCTCCAGCGAGATCATTCCATTCGAATAACGAGCGCCAATCGTTTGGACCTTTCCTAAATCCTCCGCGTCTCTTGCGGGCAGAGTAACGCCCCCCGGCACGATCACACTTGGCAATTGCGAGCAGCCCGCCAAAGCGAGCATCATGGCAGGCAAACCTTTGTCGCAGGTTGCTATCCCCAAGACGCCGCGCCGCGTCGGCAGCGAACGAATAAGGCGTCTGAATACGATCGCAGCATCGTTGCGGTACGGTAGCGAGTCAAACATTCCGACGGTCCCTTGTGTTCGACCGTCGCACGGGTCGCTTACAAAGCCAGCAAAGGGTACGCCACCTTTTTCGCTGAGCCATCTAGCAGCAGCTTGCATCATCAGGCCAACCTCCCAATGGCCCGTGTGGTAGCCCAAAGCAATGGGTTGACCGTCCTGACCTCGAATACCACCCTGGGTACTCAGAAGCAAAAACTGCGGCCCCATCATTTTTTGGATGTCCCAACCCATGCCTGCATTTTGGGTCCAACCAAATAGGTCGCCGCTCGACCAAGTTCGCAGCATCTCATCCGTTAAGGGTAATTTCCCTTGCGGACCTTCGCCTTGCGTTACAGTCGACAACGCTGGCTGGCTACTACCAAACCAACTACGAAGTGTGAATGCACTTGCCATGAAAGGTTCAACAAATCTATAGGGAGACATAAACGAAAAAACAAAGGCAGCTTATTCTAAGCCGCCTTTGCTAGATTGTAGAATCCAATTGTAGTTGCTAGGTGCCAGGCTAGCGTCTGCGACTCAGTACCTACGCATTTTTTGCACTAGGCCCTCTTTACCGGTTGAGTGCGATGCCGAAGGTGAAGGCTGGCATGACCAAGTTCTGGTTGTCCGAGAACTGGTTACCTTGCTCGGTGTTGGTCGATCCTCGCCAAATACCTCGAGCAAAGTACATGAGTGCGAACCCGCCGCGAACATCGACATTATTGGTAGCTTTGTAGGAACCCTCCACACGTAGATCGAATCCGATCGTGGACGCTTCGCCTTTGCGACCGCTGTATGTCGAAGGAATGTGGTTATTGTCCGTTAGAGCGACAGCACCGACCCCGCCACCGGCGGCATACGACGAAGTTGTCGTCTGTACACTGGTGCTCTGGCTTTGATACACGTGACCACCAAAGAATTTCATGTCGTTGGATAGCGTCCAGCGATCGATGAATTTTGTATATCGGAATCCAAATTGCCCCAGTATCATATTGTTGTCGGTTTGAACGCGATCCCTCACTAGCTGTTCGAAAGACTGTCCGGCAGCGACGGGTGGGTTCGGCAAAGGGAGGGCTGGAACAATACCCGTACTGTAGGTATCGTTAGCTGCCCCATCTCCAAAAAATGCATATCGCAAGCCAATCATTGGCTCTAACAGACCGCCGTAGCGGTACGGTTCCATTCGCCATGTCTTGTTGGCTTCGAACGATGCGAATGATCCTACGTTAACGCTGTCCTGAATGTAGTAGATACGTTCGTTAGCAATGTCGTTTTGAAACGCAGTCTGCTGGATAGCGGCATTCGTAGCAATCGGAATGAATTGGTTTAAACGTTGTTGTTCATATGTGTTGTACTCGTTCGGCCCACTGACGTTGAGGGCAGAAAACATCCAGCCGGATTCCTTGCTGTTCATCCATCCAAAGTCGAATCGATTTCCCCAAGTGAAGTCGATTTTATTGCTTGCTTGCTCCGTGTCGGATCGGTTGAGACCGATTTGCATCCGATCGTAAGTCAAAAAAAAGCCGGTATTAGCACGTTGCCGTGCGGTCAAATCTTGCAAGTCCTGAAGTTGGACTGGTGCAAAGAATTGCCAATCTGGGTCAAAGGACATGGACTCCGAAAAGGGATGGTATCCCTCATTAGAGAATCCAACTTGACCTGCGGCGGCAAAAGCCGCCAACACAAACATACGAATCGTTCTTTGCAACACGGACATAATAATCTCTTCCACCGTTCCACTAAGGCTTTTCACGATCCGATAGGAGTATCCAGTCGATCGCATGAAATCGGGTTGTGCAGCTAGTATCGGAACTGCAGGTGTCTGAAATTGAATCGGTTTAGGTAAAGCGTAGCGAAAAATCCGATCCTTTCGTGCGTTTATCGCTAGCAAAACCGAGTTCGCTAGTGCGTATTCAAACGCTTCTGTACTCGGATGCGATCGGCAAAAAGAAGCATATTGCCCGTAAATTCATGGGCCGATGGCACCCGACTAGGGTTGCTTCAGCCGGTTTTAAGATAAAGTAAGAGTAACCGTGTACCGCGTTGGGTTTCGCCCCAGACGCGGGCGAGAACGTGCGAGTTTAATTCACATGGATAGTCAGGATGCACAGGACACGGAACCCGATCCTGTTGATCCTTTTTATCGATGTTACTTTGCTGTTGCTCGATTCGATTCACACCCATGAGCACGATTGAAAGCCAAACGTGGTGGTGTTTGCCGAGAAGTGTCGATTATTCCCAAATCCAAGGTTCCTAAAATTCAAATCCTACCCGTCATCGCGTTGGTATTGCTCATCGGAATGCTGACCGGAGCGAATTTGTTTGCGCTGGGTGCTTGCTCGCTATTGATCGTATTCCAATTGACTCGCTTTTATGCAAATCATTGGGCCAACAGTTTGTCGGTCGAACGGCAAGTTACCAGCTCTGAATTGAAAATCGGCGAAAGCCTTGTCGTTGGTTTGAGGCTCAATAACGATACCGGCTACTTTATTCCGTGGCTGTTCGTCGAAGACCTATTGTCGGAACGAGCAACCTCGCAACCGAATCGCGCGTTGGAGGTAACTGGATACCCCGCCAAACTCTATTTCTTTCGTCCAAAGCAAATCGCATTAATGACCTATCAGATTAAGGCCATTCGCAGAGGCTACTTTCAGTTGGGGCCAACCATACTTGAAACCGGCGATCTACTTGGATTGCATCGCAACTACCGGGTCGCTTCCGAGCCTCACTGTATCCTCGTGCTACCGAAACTAGTGCCACTGCAAGGGATGAACATTGCTAGCCGACGTCCGATGGGAGATTTGCATGTCAATGACAGGCTGATGGAGGACCCAACGCAAATGGTCGGAATACGTGAATATCGCGCTGGTGATTCTCTCAATCGTATTCACTGGCGAGCTACCGCTCGAACAGGCAAACTGCACACGCGCATATTTCAGCCGACTTGCATCCAGGGTGCGATGCTAGTCCTGGACATGCACCGCGAAACCAATCCCGACCGCAATGAGCCGGTCCGAACCGATTTGGCGGTCACGATGGCCGCTTCATTGGCCCACACTCTGTATCTATTGAATCAACCTTTCGGATTGATCAGCAACGGCCGCGATGCCGCAGACCGGGTTCGACAAGTTCGCCACGAAGGAGATTTTTCCGATCGCAGTTCGGTTCGTGCCGATGTGGAGATGAATGCCAAAAGCAGTCGACTGCGTCCCGTTATCGTCGATGCTCGAAGCGGGCCAGAGCAATTTGCGGAAGTGCATCGAACGCTGGCACGCTTGGAACGCACAGATGGTCTGCGGTTTGGGGACTTATTGTTGGAGACTCAAAACCGTCTGTCGCGTCAGCTTTCTGTCCTCGTGTTTGTGCAGCAGGTAGACGATTCAATGGCTTTGGCATTGGGATTGCTCCGCCGTCGAGGTTACGCAGTGACAGCCATTGTGAACCAGCATGAACAGGACGGACAACAAGATTCGGCAGCAAGGCTCGTTGCGTACCATATCCCCGTATTTGCCTTGCCCGACGAAGAAGCCGTCCCAATCGTCTGCCGGGATATGCTGCTTGCGGGTTGATCATCCCACCGAAATGCCCTACGATCGAGTCCCCTTACACTACCTATTCCACCTCACCATTTTGAGCCGAAATTGACCGCCGTTTCCAACCTCCCAATCAATGCTCTTTCTGATTCGCCGGAGGCCTCCGGAGTAACATCACTGTACCGACCGCTTAAGATCGGAGCAGTGGATATTGGCTTTCCTGTTGTTCAAGCTGCATTGAGCGGCTACAGCGACTGGCCGATGCGAGTGATCGCTCGGCGGCATGGCGCTTCGTATAGCCTATGCGAGGTAATGCTCGACAAATTTCTAGTAGAACTAAAAGATCGCAAAAGGACGCAACACTTCCTGCACAACACTCCTGAGGAACAGCCCGTCGCTGGCCAACTCATGGGAGCTGAACCGGAGCAGTTTGCATTGGGAGCATTAAAATTAGTCGAAGCAGGCTTCGCCGTCGTCGATATCAACTTCGGCTGTCCAGTCAAGAAAGTGCTCGGCCGATGCCGAGGTGGGTTTCACTTGAGCCAGCCTAAGGTAGCATTGGAAATTGTGCGTCAGACTCGCGATATCGTTCCATCGCATATCCCGGTGACCATCAAGATGCGTCGTGGGCTCGACGACACTCAGGAGAGCCGCGATCGTTTTTTTGAAATACTCGACGGTGCATTTGCGTACGGCGTCGACGCCATTACCGTTCATGGTCGTACTGTCGTACAACGCTATAACGGACCGAGCAAATGGGAGTTTTTACGAGAGGTGAAACGGCATGTTGGCCCTCATCGCATCATTCTTGGAAGCGGCGATCTGTTCACCGCCGAGGACTGCCTGCGAATGATGCAGGAGACTGGCATCGACGGTGTAACGGTAGCCCGTGGCTGTATAGGTAACCCGTGGATTTTTGAACAATGTCGAGCCATCTTCCATGGGCAGTCACTGCCGCCTCCGCCCACACTTTTCCGCCAACGCGAAGTCATCTTAGAGCATTTTAAGTTAGCAGAAGAACTGTACGGCCAGGAGAAAGCCGGTGTTCCTATGCGCAAGTTTGGTATCAAGTACTCCGCCCTCCATCCGCAATCACTCGAAGTTCGAGAGAGCTTTGCGCGCGTGAAGAATCTCCAAGAATGGTCTGCGGCTCTCGATCGATGGTATAGCGTCGACGGATCAGGCGTTTTCCCTAGCCATGAGTTTCGCGAGCAGGAATGTGAATAACCCGTACAGGATCTCGCTCAAAACAAATTGGAAACTCGATGCACACACCGATTTGGACGCACCGAATCGGATAGAGATTCACGCCTGTCGGTCGTTTCACCGCCCGACAGGCCTGTCCAATAGTCAGGTAATTCGCTTTTGTCTTGAACCCACGCTGGCGGACCTCCACATTTTGATCAATGGCCACTCGCGACCTTGGATGGCTGTTGGAGGTTTGGCGACCGTGGCAATCACCGATATGATGGAATCGATTAATCGCGTTGAACTTCGATGGCGCGGTAGTCCAATGGCAACACCCCAACTACCTGAGCATTTCGCAGCATGGCTAGAAATTTCGGACGATTTACTTACCAATCAATAGCCCTTAGAATTCTCCGACAGCTTCTAGCCCGCATTGCATTGCTTGATCTGCTGCAATGATTTCATGGACTGCCCATTTCGCATCGTCGACAGGCATCAAGTACCTTGGTCCGTCGATACAACGCGATTCCGTTGCATCGATGGAATTGGATGTGTCCATGTTCAACGCACGGACCCAAGGCCTGCTGCAATCCTCCCAGAGCACAGTCGTTGGGTCAGGCGACGCTACCGCAGCGATGGTTAGCTTGTGTGAAATCCTACCCGGCAGAGAGAGGTGGTTATCGATAATATCGTTCTCGGCAAGATGCAATGGGTTTGCCGTACACCAAATAATGTTCACTGATTCGCGGCCTGCGGAAATTGCAAACTCACGTTGCAATCGCGACAGTTGGTATGCGTCTTGGCAAATCACGCGGATGGCGGAATTGTTGTAGAGTGAACATGCTAGGTGGTCGTGAAGCTTAGATACGCTCCAGAGCGTGATGGGGTCGATCCAATGCGGTACGATTTCCACGGCGGGGGCAATCACAAATGTCCTCATGCACATGCGAGGATGTGGAATCTTGAGATGCGGAGTCCAGATACGTTGCTGGTCGTACAGCAATAGGTCGATGTCGATGCGTCTTGCTTCCCATCGCAATTGACGTTGGCGTCCCAGTATCGATTCAATTCGCTTGATTGTTTCCCAAACTTCCCAAACCGAGCGATCGGTTTGGATCGCTGCGACTGCATTTAGGAAATCACCTTGACCATCCGGACCGCCAACCGGGGGCGTTCGGACCAGTTGGCTCAATACCAGATTTGAGGAACCAAACGAATCGGATAGCAGTCGCTTTGCAGCCTGCATCGTTTCACGAACGTTTCCGAGGTTAGCACCAAGACTGATCAGAGTTCTCGGCATCCGTACACATTTCTACGACTTTTTCGCGATTTCTAATTTGTCGATAAACCAATTGACCGTCTTTTTTGTCGTGTCATATTTTGAGCAGTTCTTCCGAACGAAGACGGAATAGAAAGGAGGATTGGTTTGCCCCTCGTCCTTGTAAATGAGCTTGTAGGTATGCCCATCCTTTGCCGCGTATTCTGCTTCAACTGAGACAAAGGTCCACTTCGGCGAATTCTTCCGTCCACGGATATCGCTGTGCGCGGGGTCCTCATTCAATCGTTTCATGGCTTTCACGGTTGGTGATTCAGGTTCAGCCCCAGGCATCGCTTCACTCGCTTCGGGTGGAAAGCCAACGAGAAAGAAGACACGATCCCGTGAATCCGCATCGTTTTTGGATAAATTCTCAAGGTACATTTCCGAAATTTTGCATGCCTGTGTGAGTTCGTAGTTGTTTTCAACGGCATGATAGAACTGCCTGTAGGAAGCAGTAGTGGATGCAATCACTAGTGCAAGGAACCCTAGTGTTCTAGACAAGTAACTTAGTTGAAATCTTTTGGCTAGGATCAATACCGCTGCACCCAACGCTCCACCTAGGATTGCAACCGGCATCATCTGAACATATTGAAGCGAAAAAATGCCTGCCAGCGCAAGGGAGAAACCGATCAGTGACATGACCGAAAAATTAGTCGAATCGAGTACTTCTTCGGATTCGGCGGTTAGATAAGTTTCGCTCATGGATACTTGAGTTTGGGTTGGGTCGCGAAATAGGGTTGATTGGAGCAATAGAATAGCCGCGATCCCAAAGTTCTTCTAGCATCGATTTCGCGGCTTGACTTGCCTTTACGGTCTAAACACCAGCCCGGTTCGACGAAACCTACCGTGACAGAATTTCGCGGAAAAAAGCGATAAACCGTCAGAAAGCGAAAAATTTTCGCCATTAAGTGACATTGTCACGTTGAAAATTAGGAAAAGATGACGCATAATGAACTCACCTTGACGTTTTTCGGTCATCGATTTCAGCCATTTTCCAAACTCCACAGCCCTTGGAAGAGATTCGCATTCTCCGTTGTTGTCCATGATCCCCTCCAACCCCTTGAACGGATCGGTTGTCCGACGAGTCAAACTCCGCGAATTGATTCGTGAGCATGGCTTCGTTTCGATCCCGGATCTTAGGGATGCGATGGAGGTTAGCGAATCCACCATTCGCCGGGATCTCGAAGCGCTGGAGGATTCTGGCGAAGCCAAACGGACACATGGGGGCGTATTCTCAACCGGGCCGACGACTGCCGTGAAGCAGTTTGAATCCAAAAAGAATCCCGGACAATGGGAAAAAAAACGAACCATTGCGGAAGCCGCCGCCAGTCTCATTGACGATCATGACACGCTTCTGCTAGATGGTGGTAGCACTACTTACGAGCTAGCGAGGCAACTCATTGGTCGTCCGCTGCAGATCGTAACCAATTCGTTACCTGTGGCAAATCTTTTTTCATCTTGCGACTCGGTCGATTTAGTTCTGCTAGGTGGCGCTCTCCATCACAGGACCGGAGTAACGCTGGGCAATTTTGCAAACCAAATGCTCCAGTCGCTCAACGTCCAAAAGGCTTTTTTGAGCGTCGCCGGCATCAACTTAAGAGGTTTTTATAACAGCAACATGCTCTTGGTTGAAACCGAGCGGGCAATGATGCTGTGTGCTGATCGGACGATTATTGTTGCGGACAGTTCCAAATTTGGCCGAAGCAGCTTGTCTCGTTTGTGTGAATGGTCGGATGTCCACACGCTCGTAGCCGATGATGAATTGAATGATAAATGGCGAAAGCAAGTTGAGGAAACCAGTGTCCAGCTAATCCTTGCAAGCTCGGCCGCCTCGCGACAAGACGAGGCATCCGAGTGCCACGCCGAAATCCAAACTACAACCAACGTAAAAGCATCGTGACTACAACTATCCAAAACCTAGACCCCCGAATCGTTGAATCCTTGGTAAGAGCGGCCGTGGAGCGTGCGCTCGGCAGCAGTGGAACCAATATCGCTCCTGCTGCAAGCATCCACAAACCGAATTTGGTGGTTAGTATCTCCGCGCGACATATCCATCTAACCGACGAGCATGTTGAAAAGCTTTTTGGGCCTGGCAAAAAACTAACGCCGGAAAAAGGGCTCTATCAAGATGGGTTCTATGCAGCCGCAGAGACCGTCATGATCGTTGGTCCGCGTCGCAGAATGCTGCCCAATGTTCGTGTGCTTGGCCCCACTCGCAAAGCCAGTCAAGTGGAATTAGCCTATACCGACGCCATTTCGCTCGGTATCGACGCTCCCGTTCGTCACAGTGGGGATATCGCTGGCACACCCGGTTGCGTGCTAGTCGGCCCTGCGGGCGCCGTTGAACTAACCCAAGGTGTGATTCGAGCCGCTCGCCATGTTCACATGGGGCCCCGCGACACTGCTTTTTACGGCGTTAAGAACGGTGATTTCATGTCCCTGAGCGTTAGGTCGCATCAGTGTTCTGTCCTGTTCGAGGATCTGCTGGTGCGAGAAGACACGCATGCCAAACTTGAGGTGCACATCGATACCGACGAGGGGAACGCTTGCGACTTGGATCGAGCCCTTGCGATTGAGCTCAAGAAACAACAACCTTGTAAATGCAATGACCATTAAATGAGCCACATGTTTTACCTTCCTAGTTTCCTTCCATTTTGGAGAAAGTTTTTATGGCAAAAGTAAATGAAGCGCTCGGCATGATCGAGACGAAAGGCTTTATCGCCTTGATCGAAGCGGTCGACGCGATGATGAAGGCTGCGAACGTCAAGTTCCTCGGCTGGGACAAAGTTGGCAGCGGATTGGTTTCTGCGTTCGTCAGCGGCGATGTCGCAGCTGTCAAGGCAGCTACCGATGCCGGTGCCGCCGCAGCAGGACGGATTGGGCAAGTCATGAGCGTCCAAGTGATCGCTCGACCGCACGATGATCTCTATAAAATTCTCAAAATCAATGCACCAGCGGCTTCGCCTGAGTAGTGTTCAATTCGATTGTCCAGCCCGGCAGGTTGGATGACCAAACACCGTCCAGCCCGGCAGGCGGGACCTACCTACAAATCCCTACAACAACACGAGTTTAAGCAACATGCAAAATGCAATTGGAATGATCGAAACCAAGGGCCTCTTGGCCTTGATCGAAGCTACTGACGCGATGGCCAAGGCGGCTAACGTTGAGATTGTCAAGCGAGTCGATATCGGCGGTGCCTATGTGACCACGATGGTCAGCGGAGATGTCGGCAGCGTACGAGCAGCAGTCGAAGCGGGTGCCGCAGCGGCATCGCAAGTGGGTGAGTTGGTTAGCAGCCACATCATCCCTCGCCCCGCCGAGGGCCTTGTTGCTGCGTTCTTTAAGTAATCGTTCGCAAAGGAGTAGCAGATAAGCCATGAAGGTTCTCGTTGCCAATTTAGGCTCAACCAGTTTCAAGTACCGTTTGTTCGATATGTCCAACGAGCGACAGCTCGCGCGCGGCGGTGTCGAACGCATTGGTTCACCCGAGAGTCGCTGTTTCGTTGAGATCGGTGAATATCGGGGTGAATTGACCCAGTCGGTTCTAAATCATGGTACAGCGGTCGATGCATGTATCTCTCAGCTGACGCACCCAACCCATGGTTGCTTGCAAAACGCATCCGAGATCAGTGCCATCGGCTTCAAAGCGGTACACGGTGGGCGCCTGTCCGGTGTTCAGCGGATCGATGACACGGTATTGAATGCGATGGATGAGATGAATTCGGTCGCTCCGGCACACAACCCGCCTTACATGGCCGCGATGAAACAGCTCTCAAGCATGTCATTGCATATCCCACTGGTAGCCGCCTTTGAAACGGATTTCCATCAAACGATTCCTGAGGCTTGGAAACGCTATGCCATCCCGGCGAGCATCGCCAATGCACTACCGATTCGACGTTGGGGATTCCATGGTGCCTCGCACCGGTACATCGGCTGGCGAACGGCTCAATTGATCGGGCGTTCGGATGCACGGATTATTTCCTGCCATCTCGGTGGTAGCTCATCGCTGTGCGCCATTCGTGATGGCAAGAGCATGGCAACCACGATGGGTATGAGTCCTCAATCCGGCTTGCCTCAAAATAACCGTGTTGGAGACCTCGATCCCTACAGTCTGCCGCTCATGATGGAACATACCGGTTTAACCTTAGAGCGTTTATTGCATTTGCTTTCGAGCCAAGCAGGCTTGCTGGGTCTATCCAACGGATTGTCGGGCGACGTCCGCGATCTGGAGAAGGCCTCCGAGGCAGGCAATAGCGATGCAAAACTTGCTCTCGATGTCTATATAGCAGACATCCGACGACAATTGGGCGGCATGCTGATGGCACTCGGAGGAGCTGATGCAATCGTCTTCACAGGAGGTATCGGCGAAAATGGCGTAGGCATTCGCCAAGCTGTCTGTCACGGGCTAGAGGATCTCGGAATTGGCTTGTGCGAAACAAGCAATGCCAGTGGATTCATCGAGCGTCGAATCGACGACTCTCTTGGCAAGGTCCAAATTTGGATCGTGCCTACCAATGAAGAATTGATTGTGGCCCGCCAAACGGTTGCCGCTATCCAAAGTTAAGAACCGGCATGCGGTCTATGCTGCATGCTCAGTCCTACCAAGAGACAGAACTATGTTCGTTGCGAAAGTCACAGGAGCGGTTGTCTCCACGCAAAAGTTGGAAACGATGGTCGGCCAAAAACTGCTCGTCGTCGAACCCTTTCGTTTGGAGCCGAACCAACGTGCTGAGTTGGTTACCACTGGTCGAACGTTTATTGCCGTTGACACACTCGGTGCCGGGGTCGGCGACATGGTTCTCATCACACAAGGTAGCAGCGCTCGATTCACACCGGAAACGAGCAAACTACCCGTCGACTGTGTCATCATAGGCATAGTCGACACTGTTCATATCGAAAAAAACAACGTTTACAAACGTCAATAAGAGCGTCGCGAAACACCTATGCAAATCAACGAAAATCTTATTCGCTCTGTGGTTGAACAAGTCCTTAGCGAAGTTCGAAACAAGCAGACTTCCCAAAGCTCAACGACCGGATCCTCCGGGTCCTTTCGTTCGGCGATGGGCCGACACGGCCTGTTCGACAATGTCGATGACGCTGTTCGGGCAGCCCGGACCGCTTTCGAGCAACTCCGCGAACGAACCATCGCCGACCGACGCCGTATTATCGACCATATTCGCCGTATCTCGATCGACAACTGTGTCGAACTCGGCACGATGGAGATGGAGGAGACCAAGGTGGGAAGGCTGGAGCACAAGATCGCTAAGCTCAAAACGCTTGGCGAAAAGACTCCCGGTGTCGAGTTCCTGAAAACCGAGTGTTTCAGCGGTGACTACGGTCTCGCCGTTATCGAGCATGCACCGTTCGGTGTGATCGGTGCCATTACGCCGGTAACCCACTCGCTACCTACGATCACAGGTAACGCCGTTAGCATGATTGCTGGCGGCAACTCACTCGTAGTCAATCCACATCCGAGCGGCAAAAAAGTTGCTGCTGAAGGGGTGCGCCGATTCAATCAAGCGATCTATGCAGACCTTGGAATCGACAATCTGATCTCACTCATTTGTGAACCTACACTTGAGACAGCACAACAACTTTTCAAGCACCGTAGTATCTCGTTGATTTGCGTTACTGGCGGCCCGGCAGTTGCCCGAGCCGCACTCAACAGCGGAAAACGAGCAGTCGTTGCCGGCCCAGGCAATCCGCCTGTTGTCGTGGACGAAACAGCCGACCTGGACTTGGCCGCCCGATGCATCATTCAAGGCGCCGCATACGATAATAATTTACTCTGTATCGCTGAAAAAGAAGTCTTTGTAGTGGGAAGTGTTTTTGATGCAATGATGTCCGCCATGGAGCGAGCGGGTGCGGTGCGATTGTCAGCAACCGAAGTTGATAGACTAACCCAAGCTGCCCTGCAAGCTGTCGGTGAGGGTACGGATAAACACTATGCAGCTCGAAAAGAGCTTTTGGGCCAAGATGCGATCAAATTGGCCGCAGCAGCCGGTCGCACGGTCGACCCTAAAGTTGAATTGCTGTATGGCGAAACGACATCGGACCATCCCTTTGTTCACACCGAGCAAATGATGCCGTTCGTGCCGTTCGTTCGCTGCCGAGACTTTGATGAAGCAGTCCTATTGGCGCAGCAAGCCGAGCACGGTTACCGCCACACCAGCATCATTCATTCTCGCAACGTTCGCAATATGACCAAGATGGCTCGTATCATGGACACTACGTTGTTTGTGAAAAATGGTCCCTGCATGGCGTCCCTGGGTTTGGGTGGCGAAGGCTATTTGTCGTTCTCAATCGCGGGTCCAACCGGCGAGGGTGTGACGACGCCGTTGACCTTTACGAGAGAACGGCGTTGTTCATTGATCGAAGACCTGCACGTGCTTGGAGGAACAAGTAACCTCTAGACAACATTATGCAATCAGCACTAGTACTAGGAAACGCGACCTCGACTGTCAAACATCCAAGCTTGGAGAACCTCAAGCTTTTGGTTTGTCAGCCGTTGCACGCGGATGGCAAGACGCCAGATGGACCACCTTTGATTGCCGTCGATCATTTAGGAGCCGGACGTGGCGAAACTGTCATGCTAACCAGCGATGGTGGTGCAGTGCGAGAAAAGTTCGGTGTCGAGAATAGCCCAATTCGCTGGTCTGTCCTCGGTCTGATCGATGCATGAAACATCGAAACGAAAAAAAGATTTTTTCTTGAGCCGCAGGCGCTAGCCGCGACGCCCTGAATTGCGATTAAAAACGCGGCCAGCGCCTACGGCTCATCCTTCAACTTTCAACCTTCAACCATCAACTATTAACACCAACGCTGCAGAAATAGAAAAGATCGTTCGTCGGGTGCTCGCCATCTTGACCAGTAGCGATACGTCCTTAGTCACTGCGGTGCCGCAGCCAGCGACACTCAGCCTTTCCGATAGTGTCGTTAGCCTGCAGTCACTGAAAGGCCGGCTAATGGGCATTCAACTATTGGAAATTGAACCCTCGTCCGTCCTAACGCCTGCGGCTCAAGACTATTGCAAGGAATGGAAGATCGACGTTGTTCGAGCCCCAGCAATCAAACGAATTAAGGATGAGGGTTTCGAGACTAGCAATAATGTTGCAGTGAACTCACAACGCTTACTTGTCGCAGGCATACCCGCGTGGATGCCTGCGATCGCGAAGCAGCTTTGCGCAATGCAAACGAACGTTTGCGAAAAGGCCCCAGACGATACCTCCGTGTTGCGAAGGATCGCCGACGGCTTGCGTGCTGGACACCGAGCGGGAGTCGCGATCGTCAACGCGCCTCATGCAACTTGCTGGCAAGCGGCTCGCGACGATTCTTTGCGACCAGCCGTCGTGACAAGCTGGTCAGAGCTCACCGATGTATTGCGAGAGGTTCCTACCAATCTCTTGATACTGTCGGCAAAGACTTGGAATGCCCCATCGGCTTGCAATGCTGCAAGGCGTTTTTCTCAACATTTGCAAAACCAATCTTGATCGAAAGCGAAACGTAAGATGCAACTTTATCAAGTCAATGGAACGGTCACACTTAGCCGATCCCATCTTAGTTTCATTGGTGCTTCGCTTAAGACAGCCGAAGCTTACGGTGAGATACGGATTGGTAAGAAGCCCAACGAACCGGACCTTGTCGTCGTTTGGGACGACCTAGGTGCATCGGAGGGTTCGGTCATCGCCGTGAGCGATGGCGCTGAAGCCGCACAGCCTTTTCGCCCAAGCCAAAAGCCAGTCGATGCCTACAACGCTGCCATCATTGACAAACTGAACGTGTAATTTTCAATACCGATTCAACCGCAGGGACATCGCCCCGCAATCCATTCAATCCAACGATTAACTAACCCACAGACTTTTAGAATCTCACCCGAGAACCAACTCACATGAATGCACACAAAATCAAACAAGACATTTGCGAAATGGGCCGCCGCCTCTACAACAAAGGCTTTGCCGCAGCAAACGACGGCAACATCACCGTTCGGATTGGCGACAACGAAGTTTTGTGCACTCCGACAATGCACAGCAAGGGGTTCTTGAAGACCGAAGACATCTGCACGATGGACATGAGTGGCAAACAGACTTCTGGCATAAAGAAAAGATCCAGTGAAGCATTGTTGCATCTTGAAATCTACAAGAAGCGAGCGGATATCAAAAGTGTCGTCCATTGCCATCCACCCCATGCGACAGCGTTTGCAGTAGCCCGTGAGCCGATTCCTCAGTGCGTTTTGCCTGAAGTGGAGGTGTTTTTGGGGGACGTTCCGATCACGCGGTACGAGACCCCCGGAGGGAAGGCTTTTGCGGAAACAATTCTGCCGTTTGTTGAAAAGACAAACGTCATCATTTTGGCAAACCATGGTACGGTCAGTTATGGCATCGATGTGGAGCAAGCCTATTGGTGGACAGAGATCCTCGACGCCTATTGCCGTATTCTGATGTTGGCCCGGCAGTTGGGCAACGTGTCTTACTTCAGTGAAACGGAAGAACGCGAATTGCTGACGCTCAAGCAAAAGTGGGGCTGGTCCGATCCACGAAATACGGAGGAGTACAAGAACTGCGATGTGTGTGCTAACGACATTTTCCGAAATTCATGGAAGGAGTCCGGTGTGCAGCGTCGTGCGTTCCCGGCCCCGCCACCTATGCCAGCCGCATCGAGCGCTAGCCAAGTGGAAAAGGCAGTCAGTCAATCGATGGCTGGAATCGCTCCGGTGCTAAAGGCAGCGAACTCACAAACATCCTCCAATGGCCTCGCAGGCATCGATCAAGAAGAATTAGTCAAGCTGATTACAGCACAAGTCATGAAGCAGCTTGCTCAATAGTTCGGCCAATGGCACTCGCTTTGTGTTTTCGTGAACCGGTGGGCGCTAGACCCGGGCCCGAATTTGCTTGAGAAGTCGCCTTAATGCGCAGTCCGAGACTAGCAGCAAAGGATCAAAGTGTGTGCCATTGGGTTAGCGCCCAACGGCTCATAAATAACGCGGCTAGCGCCTGCGGCTCAGGTTGGAATCACAATCAAACTTAGGTAACATTCAATCCAGGATAGCAAACAACATGAAGGTCAGTATCATTGGCGGTGGTGGTCTAGTAGGCTCCTGTGCAGGCTTCGCCTTGCAATGCGGTGGAGTCGTGCGCGAGATTGCGTTACTAGATCTGAATGCGAATTTGGCAGCGGGCCAAGCGCTCGACATCATGCACGGTGGCCCGAGTGTAGCTGATCAACGCATTTCTTCAGGGGGATACGAGCATATTCCCACTTCGGACATCATCTGCATCACTGCGGGACTCCGGCGCAAACCCGAAGAATCTCGCCTGGATTTGATCAATCGCAATACCGATTTGTTCGTTGGAATTCTGGATGAAGTCAAAAAAGCTGGCCCCAAGTCCCGTGCCATCGTGCTAGTCGTTTCAAATCCAGTCGATATTTTGACCTTCGTTGCGGCAAAAAAATTGGGACTACCTTCTAGCCAAGTACTAGGCTTGGGAACCCAGCTCGATACGATTCGATTTTGCTCCTTGATAGCCGAGCAATTAGAAACGGCACCGACTCAAACCCATGGTTTGATATTGGGTGAGCATGGCGACAGTATGATTCCGGTTTGGTCGAGTGCAACGGTCGGGGCATTGGCGTTGGAAAAATACCCTGGTTGGAACAACACGATTGCGGAAAAGATCTTCGCGCGCACGAAGCAATCGGGCGCAGAGTGTTTGTCGAAAAAAGGTGGAGCAGGCTTTGCGGTTGGTATCGCGATCCGAGACGTGATTCATGCGATTGCACTGGATCAGCATCGCATCTTGCCAGTGAGCACGGTACAGGACGGTGCATGTTACGGCATTCGCGACGTGGCAATTTCGGTACCAACAATCGTTGGCGTCGCTGGCGCGGTACAACGAGTAGAAATAGATCTTTGGCCCAAGGAGTTACAAGGACTCAAGTCCAGTGCAGCTGCGATCAAGCCAACACTAGACGCAGTGCTGAAACGAATTGGCAGTTAGCATCGTGCGATCTTTTCTTGTCGCCTTTCGCTTCGCGAAAGAATGGAAAAACGCACCTTTCGCCGAGCGAAAGGCGACACTTGTTTTCCGCACGATGCTTAGCCTTACCCTCCTTGCGATAATGGTTGCCACAGGTCGATGATATTGTCCTCGCTGTCCTTGACCTGAGCGTAGATTCCCATGCCGCCAATTTCATGGGGTGCTATTACTATAGCCCCGCCTGCATCCACGACTTGTTGCGCGGGCTGTGCACAGGACTACACTTCGATAACGACAACTGGCGACTTGCTGCCACCGCCTTCGCCTCTCGGATAGCTTCCTCCGTTGATTCCCCCAGTTTTTTTGGAACAAAAACTGCGCAAACCAAAGTTGCTTCAACACCGAATTTTTAACACCCAGGCTAACGCCTTCCCTAAATCATTGAATTCCCCGTGAATAATCCCCTCATCTCGACAAAGATAGATCAACTCAAAAGTGGTTTGCGAGTCGTGGGTACCGAGTCCATAGCTGCGATTGAAAGTTTTGGTCGAGTTACTGCCCAAAACATCAACGCCTTTCGAGACAGTCCCTCGACCGATGTCTCTGCGATGGATGGTTACGCCGTTCGTCTTTCAGATATGGATGGGAACGTCTTACCTGTAACCGGTACTGCCACCGCTGGTTCAGCTCCTCTTCAGCTCCCTCCCAAGTCCGCAATTCGAGTCTTTACCGGCGGTCCTGTTCCGCCACAAGCCGAGGCTGTCATTCAGCGCGAAGACTGCCAGGAATCAACTTTCCAAGTGAAAATTCTAGTGCCCAAAGAATCGATCGCACTGGGACAAAACATCCGGCGACAAGGCGAGAATGTTCGAGCTGGAGCTACCGTAACACAAACGGGTTCACTCCTATCAGCCTGTCCATTCGCAGGCGCCATGACATTCCTGTCCACGACTGCCATCGAGGTCTTCAAGAAAGTTCGAATCGGAATTATCAACACGGGAGATGAACTGATCGAGTTTGGGCAACCGATCGAATCTTGGCAAATCCGAGATTCCAACGGTCCCTTCCTCGAGTCGAGTCTAGCAATTCACCCATGGGTCCATACCGAACGGTCGACGGTTTCGGATAACCGTGACCGAACCGAACATGCTATTCGCAATAACCTAAGTCAATGCGATGTGCTTTTACTCACGGGTGGCGTTTCGATGGGCGACACCGACTACGTTCCGGACTCGATCCGTTCAGCGGGTGGTAAGGTCGTTTTTCATCGAATTGCGATTCGCCCGGGCCGGCCGATACTGGGTGCTACTGGACCAGAGGGGCAGCTCATCCTTGGGTTGCCTGGAAATCCGTTAAGCGTTGCCGTTACATTCCGCAGATACGCCATGGAATTGATTCGGCATGTTGCTGGTTTTGCTCGTTTCGAGCCTGTGCCGTTGATGCAACTTGACACCAGCGACACCAAGATCAGCGACTTAACTTGGTTTCGACTCGTTTCTTTGCGGGACGATGGCCGATTGTCGCTTGTCTCAAGTCAAGGTTCCGGCGATATTGCATCGTTAATTCAATCGGACGGATTTGTGGAGATCCCGCCCAATAGCCAGGCTACCGGAACGAGATCGTTCTATGCGTGGTAACGGCAAGTCCGTGACTTGGTAATCTTAAAGCAAAGATTCACAACTTGATCCAAAGAACCTTATCAAAACGCCAGCTCGGCAAAACGGAACTGCATTTAACCGCACTGGGGTTCGGAGCATCGTCGATCGGCGCTGAGTTTGGCCAACGCGATTGGAACGCCGCTCTGGAAAGCGTTAAGACAGCCATCCAATTGGGTATCAATTTTATCGATACGGCGGCTTTCTATGGTCGAGGGATGAGCGAAATCCTGCTTGGCCAAATCTTGCCGGACTTTCCACGTGATCAACTGGTTGTCAGTACGAAAATCGGTCGCTATGCCGGAAATCATTTCGACTATTCCGCCAAGCGAGTCGCCGAAAGCGTGGATGTATCATTAGAACGCATGCGACTTGAACACCTTGACATGGTCTTCTGCCACGACATCGAATACGGTGACATCAACCAAGTGATCGAGGAGACTCTGCCTGCCCTTCAGCGGCAAGTTGCCAAAGGCAAGGTGCGATACGTGGGGATCAGCGGCTATCCCATGAAGATTTTTGAAAAAGTCATACCGACTGGTTTGCTCGACTGCGTGATCACTTATAACCACTACACTTTGCAAAATGACATGGCGTTAAGGCTGCTACCGTTGGCGGAAAAGTATGGAGTTGGTGTTGTCAATGCAGCACCGTTTTCGGCTCGATTGCTTAGCAGTTTGCCATTGCCTCCTTGGCATAAGGCGACCGACATAGTCCGATCGGTTGCAAAGCAAGCTGCAGAGTATTGTATCTCAAAGGGGACAACAATCGAGAAGCTCGCATTGCAGTTTTCGATCGAGCATTCGGGCTTCGCAAGTTGCCTGGTTGGAAGTGCTCGAAGTGCAGAAATTGCCCAATTAGCACAATGGGTACTTGAGCCACTCGACCAAGAGCTGGTTCGGCAAGTGCAAACGATTCTCAAGCCGATTCACAATTGGTACTACATCGAGGGAAGACCAGAAAACAACGACCTCGATTGGCCGACAAACGTGACCCCTTAACCCGGATTATTCATTAGCCGTAGGGTTAGCCCACGGTTGTCATCTATGAATAATCCTAGCAAGCAACGTCGAAGTACTACGGTTGTGTATCCTTCGGCCAACCGAATGGGTAGGGTGCAATCACTGAAACGAGCTCGGCGTTTTGTGGGTGGCGGAACTCAATCCTTCTAGCATGCAAAGCAATGGGCGATTCTCTTTCGCCGGGAATATTGCCTAGCCATTCGATTTCACTGCGATACAAGATGTCGCCGAGAATTGGGTGTCCGTGAGAGGCAAATTGAAGTCGGATTTGATGCATACGACCCGTTTCAAGTTCAATTTCGACCAAGCTAACCGTGTTTTGGTCGTCAATTAAATGTTGCCCAATGACATGAAAACGTAAAATGGCTTCTTTGGCACCCTCTTCGTTTGCCGAAACCAGCTCTGCTCGGGCCTCGTTCGGCACCTTGCGCATGGTATCCGTCCACGATACCTCGGCGGTATCGGAAATCCAGGGAACCACCGCATGATAGATTTTGTTTACTTTTCGAGCGGCAAACTGGTCGCTTAGCCTGCGCAAGGAACGTTGATTCCTCGCGACGACCATGGCACCCGATGTCACGCGATCCAGTCGATGCGGGATCCCGATAAATGGTTTTGGCGCCTCGGGATTCTTGGCTTGCAATTGCTTGACAAGCAGAGTCTGAACACTTTCGATACCAGGAACCGCTTGCGTGAGAATGCCGGAAGGTTTGTTGATTACTAGAAACCAAGAACTCTCGAGTAAGATTTCGATCATAAACGATGGTGCAATCAGGGCAAAAAAAAACGAGAAGCACCGGCCACGAATTCGAGTCATCATGACAGCGAGCTCATTGGGCTTCTCGTTATAATAATGTTCTAGTATTTATGGGATGCCGGTCAAGTGGTAAACCGGCTTCACGCAATAAAGTTATTTAGCATCAGTATAGAAATAGCACCCATGAATTCGGGCAATCAACGCGAGTCGATTCACTTCGTAACAGGCAAACTCGCTGAGCCTGCGCTGCGAGAGATTGTAGCATCGATCGCAAGCAAACAAGCCTTCGAGTACTCGATCGAGGTGTTGCCGATCACGGTGGCAGCGCTTATGACGCCTCAATGGTTGCTCAAACATATTTGTATTCCTGAGCAATCGACGCGAGTGATCCTCCCGGGTTACCTTCAAACCGGAATCGAAGAGATCCGATCTGCCGTTACCACGCCGATCGAGTGTGGCCCAAAAGACGTTCGAGATTTGCCTATCATGTTCGGTCGTAAACGATTCAAAGGAGATGACTACGGTCAATTTTCGATTGAAATCATTGCGGAAATCAACTACGCGTCACGGCTTTCTGTCGATGCACTCGTTGAGCAAGCAAAGCAACTCGTCAACGACGGTGCGGATCGAATCGACTTGGGTTGTGAGCCGGGTATGCAATGGACTAAAATGGCTGAAGCCGTCAAGGCATTGCGAGATCAAGGAATACATTTATCGATTGACACCTTTGATACATGGGAAGCCTCTGCGGCCGTCGCTGCCGGCGCGACGTTGGTCCTTTCTATCAATAAATCCAATCGCCATGCGGCCCAAGATTGGGGTTGTGAAGTCGTTGTTGTTCCTGACGAGACATCTGATTTCGAACCTGGAATGTTCGAGACAGTGGAATATCTGGACAAGCATAGAATTCCGTTTCGACTGGATCCGATTCTCGAGCCGATCGGATGTGGCTTTGCAGCATCGCTGGGCCGCTACTTGAGGACGCGAGC
The DNA here is from genome assembly GCA_945900945.1 of Pirellula staleyi DSM 6068. Lineage (GTDB taxonomy): Bacteria > Planctomycetota > Planctomycetia > Pirellulales > Pirellulaceae > JBKCUI01. The sequence goes on along the minus strand of CAMDKL010000038.1, from coordinate 13,921 downwards.
CATGTTTCCTGACGCCTCGATGTTGATGGGGATAGGGAATTTGACCGAGCTGACCGATTGCGATTCGGCTGGCCTCAATACAATGTTACTTGGGTTTTGCGAGGAGCTGCAAATCGGAAGCGTGCTCACCACACAGGTTATTCCATGGGCACAGTCGAGCGTCAAGGAGTGCGACCTTGCTCGCCGGCTCGTTAACTACGCGGTCCGTCACAAGATTCCACCTAAGCACTTCGAAGAGCGGCTCGTGATGTTGCGAGATCCATCGCGTGTGAGCTATTCGGCTGCGACCATCGAAGTCCTTGCGAACAACATCAAGGACAACAACTATCGAATACTGATTGACGGAAAGCAAATCCATCTGATCAGCGCGGGCGTTCACATCCAAGGAATTGATCCGTTTTCTATGATGGAAGAACTCATGCATCTGCCTGAGTGCCGAAATGTGGACGAGTCGCATGCGTTCTATTTAGGATTCGAACTAGCCAAGGCCCTGACGGCTTTAACGCTTGGGAAACGCTACGAGCAAGACGAATCATTGCGATGGGGAATGCATACTAGGCCCGAAAAGCATCATCGATTGGCTAGAAAACCGAGGCAACGAAAGGAACAGCCCTAAGAGACTTCGCGTGACAACGTTAACTCGCGCCCTTTCATCGATCCCAAGAGAATCTGCGGCCATCCTTGTTCATCTGCGGATTATTTGTTCACCAGACACGTTAAATGAGCGATGATCGACCACAAGAGTACGATTGCACACCAAAGAATCGAATAGCGTCGCATTTTTGCAGGTCGTTTTTTGACCACAGATTCTGTGGATGAGCCAAATCTTGAGCAAACTAAAATCTGCGGTTGCCAACGAAAGTGTAACTCATACTCGATCTGCAGTTCATCGCTTGAAAGGATGGGTTGCGACTTTTTACGCTCAGTCTACCGTAGAACTTGCTGACCGATTGGAGGACTCCGCAGCAAAAGGTCAACTAGAGATGTTTCATCATGGGGACATGGAGAAACTAGAACAGGCAATTGAGTCGGTAATTAAAGAGTTCGTTGAGCGAGGATGGTTCACCGTTTCTCAAGGTTCAGGTCGAACCACTTCTAGTAGCTCGATCGCTGGTTCATGATCGCAATGAATCAACGCGGTACGTCCATATGCAATCGTGCCGGGATCGACGCCAAAGAACTTGGAAAGTACCGGACCGCACTCGACTTGCAGTAGATCGAACAGCTCGATCTCGCGCAGAACATTGTGCTCGATCAGGACTCGCCCTAGCGGCTTGCGCTGGCGAAGGATTTCATCGCGAGGTTTATCCGACAAATATTTTGTGTAGAGCCGAACAATGCCATATTGAACGACGCGCTGAGAAATATGAGTTTTGAGCAAAATCTCCCGCCGATAGTGCCCGTCGACAATATCCGATCGAAGCACTTCTACGTCGACGCTGTCCGCATGATGGGACTCAACCGTAACCGTCATGTGATTGGAATGATCGAGTAGTTTGCGGTACACGCTTGGTACTGCCTGGCTCTCGACTTGCTCAAATCGACCTAGTAAGCTCGAATCTTGATAATAGATACTTATCAGCTCGCTGGCTGATATGCACTTGTCATAGCATTGCGAGAGTTGAGAATCGTCGGAGGGAGTCTGCATTCGATGGTACTGTTATGAATGGGCGGCTTCAGCAGATGCACTCACAAGTGTTGTAGCCGTTTTCATTGCGATGCTGTGCATGACCACGACGGGCTCGTTTGAGGGCATTCCTTTTATATCCGACTCGCTTAAAACAGTATCGATCAAATAGTGGAACAGTCGCTTTAAAGGTTCCGGCTCAATGACCAACGCGATTTCGACAGCTCGCTCGCGGTGCCTATCAATCAGCTTTTCTGCTTGTTCGAAAACGCGCGCCTTCGCGAATAACTCTCGCGCTATCGCCACTCTCGAAGAATCCGTGAGGCCTGATTCGATTGCCATCACGTTCAGAAGTCGATCTGCATCCTCAGGTGAAAGGGATTGCAGTGCCAATGCGAGCAACACGGTCGGTCTACCCCCTAGGATATCGCCTGCAGCCGACAATTTGTTGTGGTCATCACCTTGCCAATCCTGCAAATCGTTGATTATCTGGAAGGCGACTCCAATGTTCCTTGCAAACTGTTTAATCGGTTCAGAATAAGCGGCAGCGTCACCTGCAAGTCTTACTCCCGTGTACAGCGCTGCTTCAAAGGCCGGGGACGTTTTCAATGCATAGATTTTCAGAGCATCGAGAGGGGTCAGTCTTTTGTTGGTACCGTCGCGCCAAAGCAATTCGGCGCCCTGACCCTCGGCCAAACGCATGTGTGCTGATGACAAGCAATTGAGGATTTCTGCCGCCGCCGCCGAGCCGATGCATTCGATCTCTCGACCGATCAAGCGGTACCCCATTCCAATCATGTAGTCCCCGATGTTGATGGCCGTTGAAAGACCAAACTGCTGGTGCATGGCTGGAATACCGTAGCGGAACGCATCTCCGTCCTCAATGTCATCGTGAACGAGCGACGCTTTATGGAAACACTCGATGCTCAGTGCCGCGCTTTGTACACCTCTCGAAAAGCTCGCTACAACTTTGTCTCCCCCGGAACCCGTCGCTTTCCCGCCCAACATGGCGTCAAACGCGGCTAACGTAATGAAGGGTCTCGAATACTTTCCGCCTCGCGCCAGGAAGTTCGTAGCCAACGCTTCGGTTGCAGCGATCGGATCGATTTCCTCAAGCGGATTTTCAGACTCGATGTTGATTTGTGCCTGGCCTCGCTGCCGGCCCACGATTGCATCAAGCTGAGGCTGGGAAAACAAATCGCTGGCACCACGCATCAAATGGACGTACGATCGAGTCTTTTGTTCCACAACTGGTTTCTGGACCATAATCATGTCTCGAACCCAGGCTTCGTCGACGCTCGTGTTTCGGCAATCGCTCGATAGCAACGGTACAGCCATGCATGGAATGCCGGCAAGTAAAATCTTGTCGATGGCTTTTTCCAGGACGTTTAAGCATGCAACGCCAACGATGGAGTCAACGTATCCGCTCACGATGATTTTCAGCACGACAGGGGAGCCCTCTGCCACAAGGACTTTGTATCCCATCTCTTCGGCTTTGGTTCGGAAGTCTGCAATGCTGCATGCTCCACACTTTTTGCAGTCCATACCGAATTCATCGTAATCGGCAGGGCATCCCTCAGCGTGCTTCAAGCAGTGCGGAAGCAGGAAGAGTCGTCGGCTGGGAGGCGTTGCTGCAACCGCGTCACGAAAGAACTCGGTACTGATCATCACCATGATCCAACCCACATAGCCTTCGGACAACCCTGCCTCATCCAGAGTTCGGCGTGAAATGACCTCAAGCTCATCTTTGGTGGGGGGCATTTCCTTGTTCATTCGTGCCGCTACTTCTCGGCATCTCTCTCGCAACTGTTCCCTCAGCAGAGGCGTCTCGGGAACAAGTTTCAGGTGACTGGTTTTGCGTCGCGTCTTCTTTTCCGATTTCTCCGTAGGGTTCGGTGTCTGAGCGGTTTGGATCAAATCAGGTGGGGTTAACGTTGACAAAACTCAAGTCCTCTTTTTAGGGCACCCAGTGAAAACACAAGTGGATACATTTTTTCATGATACCAGAGCCGAGCGAAATAAAATCCGATCGGCTGACTGACGAGGTGATGCTCTTGCCGGATGCCATCGCACAACCAATTCACTCCTCGCATTATAGAGTCGGCACAATCATTTGTGCCACCTCCGGAAAGGATTCCTTCCAATGCAACGCTTGTTTCCTCCATTGTACTTGAGATCGCCCCCCAAGGTCGATCTGTTCCGTCGTAGTGGATGCTATTGCCTCCTCCCCAGCCCCCATCGGCGTTTTGACTCGCCAACAGAAACGCCAAGCCTCGCTGAAACGCAGGATCGGCCGCGCGTTTGCATTGGCTATAACACAATAAAACACGTCCGGTTCCGTAAATTGGGTTATCTTCCTCTGCTCGGTCTTGGTTTCCGAACCAGAGGGGAAGCCAACTGCCGTCGGGCTTTTGATGTTTTTCTAGGTATTCCCAGCCGCGTTCCAACGCTCGATCGAAGCCTTGGATTACGAGTCCATTGCCAAAAACTTCATTCCAGATCGATAGAGCCCGTATCGCATGAGCGGTCAAATCGCTTCCGCTTCGATCAAATGGCAATGTCCCCCAGCCTCGACAAAAAGTCGGCCAGCCTCCATCGCGATTTTGCAACCGAATCAACCAACGGCAGCCAGTTCTTGCCGCATTTAGAACTCGCAGGCGGCGGTTTTGATCGAGTACCGACCGCTCCTCTCCAAGTTTGCAATGAGCGGCATCGCTGTTGAGCAACCATTTTCGCAAGGCAATAAGTGCAGCGGGCGTATCATCCGAATCCGGAACCGCACCGCTCAAATTCGTCCAGCCCCAACCTCCTGGCTCCGCACCCGTAAATGCATGCCGTTCTCGATGTTGGCAAGAAAGCAACCAGTCGATCGTCCGATCCCACTCCAACAATTCTGTTGCATCGAAGAAATTCGCCGCAGCCAACGATGTCACCCAAGTTGCCAAATTCGTGTCGATGGGCCAACTGCCATCCTTTAAAACCGAGTCGACTATGAACTTCCTTGACTCTACTGCCACCCGTGAAGCCCCATGACCAATCGACGCCAAACTCATTAGCACGAAACTCGTTAACGGAACCGCTTCGAGATATCCGCCACTCGTTGGCTGCATTCGCGTTAGAACCCGAAGCGTCGGTTTTCTCGCAACCGAACGCACGATTCTCGCAATCGGATTTCGTGGCGGATTGTGGAAATATTGTGCTTGACCCATCGCAACCAAAGCTGGAATCGCGTAACTGACGACTGGCAGTTGAACAAATCGGTACCATGACTGAGGTAACGCAGCAGCTTCAAACGGCAGCGTAGGTATCGCGTCCCAATCTGCAAGTCCTGCCAACGCACAGTTGGTCATGATTGGAACGACGAACGTCTTGTCTTTGCCGTAGCGTTGATGCAATCCATCCCAGCTGCCGCACCGCTCAACATAGTCCCGCGCTGCAACGATTTTTGCGGAGTAACGAGAATTGTGGCCAGCCAACTGCCAAGCGGCCAAAACCAACAGCGTCGTCGCAATGTTGGACAGGGACCGGTCCGTGTCTCCAAACCCTCCATCTGCATTTTGAGAACGGGATAACCATTCAGATCCGCTTTCAATCAACTCATCCCAACGACCAGGTGAATAGCAATCGCCGCTCAATCCTTTCTCGATCGTCCATGGATTCTTTTGAAATTGATCCCGACTAATGGACAACGCACTTACTGCGGTGGCGGTCGACAGCGCTGAAGTCGAAAGAGTACCTGTCCAATGGTTCGACGATCCTTTGAGCAAAACCAGATCCGATCGCAAACGATCGATGGCCTGTTCCATTCGTTCCTTGAGCATTGGAAATTTCATACTTAGGTTAGCGGGATCCGTTGACCATCGTAGGCCAGTTGCACATTTTTAGGCAATCGTGCGTTCGCTGAGTCATAGTCGAGATCATGTGAAAGATGAGTTAAATAGGTCATCTTGGGCTTGATCCTCGCTACTACTTCGAGAGCCTCCTCTACGCAGAAATGCGTCGGATGGGGAGTGTACCGCAATGCGTCCAATACCAAGCAGTCCAAACCGTGCATGAGTTCCAAACTTGACTCGGAAATGAAATTTGTGTCAGTGCAGTAAGCGATATGCCCAATGCGGAATCCCAATACGCTGCAATTGGGACCGTGAACCAATGGGATCGGTTGCAAAACAGTGCTTAGCACCTTAAAGGGTTCTGTCGTAATCCGATGGATTTGCAGTTGGGGTGCAGATGCAGCGTGTGTCGGTTCTCTCCGATCGAAAGCGTAATCGAAGACCGTGCGAATGCGTGTCTCAACCAGTTCTGCACAATACAAAGGGACAGGATGTCCAAGTACGAAAGGGAATAGTCGCAAATCATCCAACCCATGCAAGTGGTCCGCGTGTTCATGGGTAAACACAACGGAATGAACCATCCCGATCCCTTCTCGCAGCAGCTGATGACGTAGGTCTGGCGAAGTGTCAAAGAGCAGGTTGCCAGCTTGCAGACCCAATATTGCCCCCGACCTGGTCCGATTATTCCGCGGGTTCGAACTTGTGCAAACTTCACAATCGCAACCGATTGCCGGAACGCCAACACTTGTACCCGTACCGAGCAAGATCATTTGGCCTTTAAAATCAATCGAACGAAATCGTCTTTCCACTGTCACAAGTCCTGACCGAGAATGTTATGCTGTCCAAGCATTGTACTTGAAATCCAGTTCTTTCCCAAGCTCTGGCTCAACGCCGTGAAGGATTTTCAACAATGAAATCGTTGGGTTCGGCACCTGTACTTAAGTAAACTAGCATAACCATCACCCGTTGACACAACCGGAGAAACGAACATGGATTTGCAGGATTTACAGGATGATCGTCGATCCGACTACCAGTCCGGAGAAATCACTGAGAAAATCATCGGTGGTGCATTCGAAGTCATCAGGCTGCAAAGGCGAACGCTCCCGAGCACCAGGCGCAGATTATTAACACCCTAAAGGCAACCGGAATCGAGGTCGGCCTACTGATCCATTTTGGCAATCCGAAACTCGAAACCAAACGATTCACACGACACAAGTGAATCTATCAGCGAATTGAAATCATCCTGTACATCTTGTCCATCCATGTTCATTCATTCATTTTGTTCGAAAACTTAAGCATAGGTGCTTATCGTGGCTGCGCATCAAGAAATGTAGCTGAGTTCTTACTTCGTGGTTGCGATTCCGAGCTGGTTGAGTGCGCTGCCATTGTTCTTAATCTTGGCGAGGTTTGTGTTGCTAGTCGATACGGTGACATCCACTGGGCCTGTCGAGAACCCTTTAGCAGACAGCTTGAAACCAGCTCGTGCAGCACCGGCTACTGGTGTATCGGTTCCAGCGGTCGTTAAAGGGTTAGTGATTGCTGTTGTTATATCACCGATCGATTCTGTTCGGTCGATCGTATAAGTAAAGTCGGTTGCCGCTCCGCGAGCACCGTCAAATGATCCGCCCGCAATCGCGTCGATATCGAATGTAAGGCCATTGGTTGCATTGACTACAACGCCGTCAGCACTCGATTGTGTTCTGGTAGTCGCTGCCGTGTCAGTACCACCCGATAGGACACCCGTCTTGATGCCCGCGTCATCGGCAGCGACCTTGGTCGCGTTGCCACCCGAGAGGCTAAAAAGGTCTGTTACGGCAGCGACTGTACTTAATGCAGTTATGGCGGCCGTAACGCCGTTTCCGGCTGCCCCGTCAACAACTGTTCCGTCCTTTGCCGTCAATTTATTGCTGATATTCATGCGTCCTGTTGGGCGCTCTAATGCAAAATCGCTACAATAAAGGCCTTTTTCCCTGTCGTAAATGTTTTCTAAATTGCCGCGACTAAATTTTGATGATCTGCAAAATTGTCCTTTCCAACTTTATGGCTCACACCAAAACCGAGCTCGAGCTTGCAGACGGACTAACCGTTTTGGTCGGCCCAAACAACATTGGAAAAAGTACAGTTGCAGTTGCTTTAAAAATTCTCGCCCGCAACTCCAATTCGAACTTTGTAATGCAACATGAGCTGCAACCGATCTTGCTCGGCGATATTTTTGACAAGCCGCGAGACAACCCGAACTGGCTCATCTCACGCATGCTCGATATTTTCGAAGGCCAATGCATTCCAACGATCGTCGGCAATCACGATTGCGAGAATCCGCATTTGGATGAAAACGACAGCCTCACGATCCTAGCCAAAGCCGGTGCCATTCGTTTGCTGGATCAACAGCATCTTTGGGCATGCTCCTTTGAGGGGCGGACGGTGGCCATCGGGGGCTCACCCTACCGCTATCCTATCCCAGATTCGTTCGCTATTGAACCGGACAAAGTTCAATTGATATTTCAAAACCCAGTAAGTTTCTCCAATGAGCAATCCGACACGTGGAGGAAAGCCGTGAGCAAACCTAGTCTGGTGGTTTGGATGACGCATCATGATCTGACTTTTCCTAATCTAAACGAGGCGGTTGTTACGCACCTCAATGAACTGGTCGGCATCGACTATGTGACCAACGGACATATTCACCGACGCGCTTCTGCGGACGTAGTACGATGCCAAACCACGTGGGTTAATCCGGGGAATATCGTGCGTCGTTCGAGGAGCGACTCCATCCGTGGACACGAGCCAGCCGCTCTACGAATGGATATCGCGTCGAACGGCCAATGGTTGCACTACGTCAAGGTGCCCCATCTAGCTGCGGAACAAGTCTTCTACGATTTGGATGCGTTGGACGCGGACGAGACTCAATCGAATCAGTCCAGTTTTATCACAGGACTGCCATGCTTCAATCTCGAAAAACAGAATCGGGAGCTGGCCTCATGCAGTTCTTGACCGAAAACGTTAGCCAGTTTGAGGCGGGAGTAGAGGGGGAAATTCTCAAACTGGCCGAAGTTGTCCTTTCCGAATCCAACCAAAAAAGCGAACCAGTATGACATCCCAAAAACCTACGACGACAGCAACGCTTCCGCCCGGACAGCTCTCCATTGATCAATTGCAAAAGCTGCGAAGCCAATCGTTGAGTACTTGGGGTACAGATGATCTAGATGAACTCAAACTCAAACTGGTAAAACTTCAGGATGAGAACGAGGCACGTCGAGCCAAGTACCAATCGGATCTACAGAGCATTGAAGCCAAGCTGAACGAGGTAGATGAGAAATATCAATCGCTTCGAGATACTGGTCGCGAGTCCGAATGATACGTTTTCAGCCTATCATTTCTAGCCATCATAATGAATGGTTTAAGTCGGCGATGCGATTGCATCAAGTGTCCGAGCGGCGCGACCGATGCCAGTTCCTTATCGAGGGAACGCATTTGGTGGAGGAAGCGATTGCGACAGGATGGCCGCTTGAGTCGATCTGCTTTGAAACAGCCTGGGCTGAACAAAACAAACTGCTGTTGGATCGTTTGATAGCCGATCCCCAGCGAAGGGGAGTTTTATTGCAGCCAGTTACGACGGACATATTGCGGCGGCTTTCAACCACCTCTTCACGGTCTCCAGTGGTGGGAGTAGCTATTCATCCCGCCAATGACGAAAGCGAAATCACTCCAATCTCTTTAGCCCTAGCAGTCGAGTCTTTGCAAGATCCTGGCAACCTGGGTTCGATGATTCGCATTGCCGCGGCCGCTAACGTTAGCCAAGTTTATCTAAGCCGAGACAGCGTTTCACCGACCAACCCTAAAGTGTTGCGTTCCACTGCGGGTCAGTGGTTTCGAAGCCCACCTATCGTCACCGACCTACCGAGTTTCCTGAAGCAGCAAGCCGCGTCGTCGGTCCAAATCCTTGCCGCATGCGCGGAAGGAGAGTCCTTTTGGAAATCCGATTTGACGCGCCCGACCCTGTTTTTGCTTGGGAATGAAGGAAACGGACTTGGTTCCGAAATTCGAACTCTTGCAACTGGGAAAATCTCCATTCCAATGGCAACTGGAGTCGAGTCATTGAATGTATCGATCGTTGCGGCGTTGCTACTTTACGAAGCACAAAGGCAACGAAAAACGCTTCGTGAACGCGACGAATAACTTTGGGTACTGCGCCTTTCGAAGAACCCGTTCTGAGGTTGTCCCACGAAGCCAGTCGAGAAAGCGATCTGGACCGTCTGTTGTTATGACGATCAAGCTCGATGTTGTGCGAGCTGGCAAGGCAGTACCGCCGATGGCTAGGCACGAGCACGAAAAGACAGAGGTTGCAATCGAAATTGTGACTTGAATGGTGGTGATCAGCGAGAAGTGTCCTTTTCCTTTTTTCGATTTTCGTATTGTTTTTCCAATAAAAACACGATGTAAAATACACGATACCCATTTCGTTAGTCTGTTGTCCTTTCAGGGGTCCCGGTTTATGTTTCCCAATTTTTGACCGAGAAAAAAATCAACACAAATGGACGAGCATCAAGCGATTGGAAGCAATCCAGTCGTTTCCCACTGCGAAGACACGCTTGTCAACCGACTGGGAATTCTAAGTGCTGGCTTAGCGTTCTCGGCGAGTGGATGGATCGCGGTCAATAGCAGTGCGGGCGCGAAGAGTGCATACCAATACGACGTGCACATAGGATATTCAAGACACTTTGGGAGTTCCCCAGTGGCTGGTGCGGTAAGTGCGGTGAAGGAGTTGGTTCGCGTCGTCGTCGCCGATGATTTGCTCGCCAGCGGGATCGAAACGGAAACTGCGACCCACGCGACAGGCGATGTTCGCCAGGTGTGGTAACGAGGACGAAAGATGCCCCGTCAACGCGTTGGCGTTGCCCGGTTTGCCTGAGCGAATTGCTTCGACGAAATTCTGCTGATGCGGACGGATGTGGACGGATCTGTCGTCGGGGAGCTTCACGTCCACTTTCTCGCCGCGTTCCTTAAAGACTTCGAGCTTGCCGCGTTTGGTCAGCAGCATGCGCCCCTCGGTGCCGAGGAACTCGTTACCGTTATCGATGTTGTGCGGATAATACTTGCTCCACAGCCGCATCTCAAACGTGAGTTGTCGCTGCTGTCCGACGTGTCCGTCGCCGGGGTATTCAAACACGGCGGTCATGGTGTCGGGGAATTGCTGGTCGTCGTCGTGAACGTATTTTCCTCCGACGGCCGCAACACGGGACGGGTGTGTTTCAACGCCCAATCCCCAGCGGGCGATGTCGATCTCATGGACACCGTCATTCCCGGCGTCACCCGTGCCGAAGGGGTACCACCAGTGCCAATTGTAATGATGACGGTTGCTTTGGAAGGGCATCATTGGCGCGGGGCCAAGCCACGTGTCGTAATCAAAGTCTGCGGGCGGAGTCGTCGGCTCCGATTTTCCGATTGCCCCACGGTATTGAACATCCCATGCTCTCGCGACGAGCACCTTGCCGATCACTCCGTCGCGCAGCAGTTGCATCGCCGTCTGAATGAAGGGACTGGACCGGCTTTGTGTGCCGTGCTGGACGATCTTTCCAGATTTTTCTGCTGCTTCGACGAGCCAGCGTCCCTCGCGCACATTGTGCGAACAAGGCTTTTCGACGTAGACGTGCTTTCCCGCAGCCAGAGCTAATAGTGCCGCCGGAGTGTGCCAGTGGTCCGGCGTGGCGATAGAGACAGCATCGACTGCTTTGTCGTCGAGAATGCGCCGCAGGTCGCTAACTGCTTTGGCCTGCGGCACGATCTTGTTTGCTTCAGCGAGCCGCGATTCATCGACATCGCAGACGTATGCAACTTCGACGTTAGGCAAGTCCCTGTAAGAGCTGACATGATTCTTTCCCTGTCCACCCGTGCCGATCACTCCCAGCACGACTTTGTCATTGGCGGCAGCGGAAACCGAGTGGGAGGCCATCAACGCGGCTGCTCCTGATGTCGATGATTGTAAAAAAAGACGACGTAGCATTTCGGACATGAGCGATCTCCTCGGAGGGTAGGATAACGGGGGATTAACCGTCATCCTATATTACTCGATGACGCGCATCCGCGGTGGCGTTCGCCGAGATCAGCAATAGCGGGATTGCCCCGATCTATTATGATGCTTTTCCAACGGTAAACCGTGTTCGTTCTGCCGAGTCACTCAAGGGGTTACAGCCAGGCCAACGCCGCACATTCCGTGTTTCCGTAGCCGGTGAGAAACCTAAGCTGACGATCGATTGCGAACGTCTAGTGAAGGGGCAGTCCATCGGTTTTGATGCGAACTTGCAGTGAATCGGTACTCGGCAGTGACACCGTGAATACGACGACGATGTAGAAATTGCTCGGCATTTTCCAGATATTCAAGTTGAATTGGTCCTGACGGCCCATCCGACGGAGGCCAAACGCGCGACGGTTCTAGCGCACCATCGTCGTTTGTTCGAGTGTTTTGTGGCCCATGGCCGTTCGGATCTAGCACCCTGGCAGAGAGCTGAGAATCAAGAGGCGGTCCGATCTCTATATAGCAGTCCTTTGGCGGACCGGTGAAATATATCTTGACAAGCGTGATCTGCAATCGGAGCGCCGAAACGTCATCGACTATTTGACGCAAGTTTTCCCGCCCGCCTTGCGCCCGCTGGACCTCCGTTTGCGAGAGGCCTGGGAACAGGTCGGTTTGAAACCGGAATTGATTCGCGAGCCGCTTGACTTACCGCGCCTGACTTTTGGCACTTGGGTCGGAGGCGATCGTGATGGTCACCCGCTGGTCACTCCACAAGTTAGGCAGCCGGCCAATAAAAACGTACCAACGAACCCACTTCTGGGTGGGACAGTCGGTTCACGCGGAAGTTTCTTGATGGCTGCCACTCATAAGAATGATTTGACGCTTAGTTTTCTCGCGTGAATCGACTGTCCTACCCAGATTGCCGGTCCTGCGATGCGCAATGTGCGTGGCTCAACACACTCGCATTTGGAGCGACTGTTGAAACAGGCTTACGACTTTACGCAGTCTATGGGTTATTGAATGCACGGGTGGGGAACTATTCGGACGCTCCACCGTTCAATGCCTGCCGTTCGCTGCAATCGTGAAGAAAGTTTTGCGAATGCCTTCCTGGTGAGCTTAACACCCTTGGCATAGAGCTTGGTCGCAACGCCAACGATCGGTGACAGAGCGTTCCATGTCATCGACTTGGCCCATCCAACTGCTTTATCCACCGTGCGTAACTGAGTTCCGTTCCAGTGTCGCTCGAGTGCACTCCAACATCGTTCGATTCGGTTGTATTTGCTGTGATACGGTGGATAGTAAACCAATTCGATGATTAGATTTTGCTTGTCCGCAAACTCGATCATACGCGCCATGAACTGCGTTCGATGGCTCGAAATCTGCGGACCATTATCAAGGTCGATCATGATGGTTTTGACATTGGCGTGAATCTCTTTACGAAGTTCCCACCAATCATTCAGTTGATCTGCAAAGGTGTCGCTTGTGCATGGCCCTGACACAAATTCGATAAAAAGCTGGTTGCTCTCGATCTCCAAGATTCCACATGGCGTAGTCGATTCACCGCCCATATCATGATCGGCTGCCTTGGCTTCGGTTTCGTTTCGAGTTTGACCGCCTCGACTAAAGGGACCGAGCTTCACTGTGGCTTTGGCGTCGATGGAGATTCGCAAAATGGACGAGTCGTTCGCGGCTCGTAGGTGAGCTGCCTGAACGTTGTCAAATATTGCATCGGTATGAGGAATCTTCTTGATTGGAAGGACTTTTCGAACCGGCCGTAGAGAGTATCCATTTCGATTGAGCATACGCCGATTTGTTCTAGGAGAAGGCAAATCGATCGGATCGATTTGCAATTGCTCGGCAAGCGCCTTGCGAAATGAATCTCCAGTGATGCGTGTGAAGATTTTCGTGGATTGAAACTTCGGATCGGTTTGAGATTGCTCCTCTAGCAAGTTCTTGGCAGTTGGTAGCAAATCGTTGTTCAAGGTTTCGACTCGAGGTCTGCCTTTGGAGGAGGATATCGATCGAATTTCCCGACCCATGAGTTTCTCGAATAGCCCTCGCTTAACGGCATCTCGATTCCAACCAAACAGCGTTTCCGCTTTGCGTGGTTTGCCCTCTGAATACTCCTTGGTGACCACAGCTTGAAAGACCCTACGCGGAAACCCCTTTAGACCTTTTGCAGTACGTCGAATTGAGTCCACGACGGACCGGGGGAGTAGACCTTCCATGACGGCTCCAAGAAAAGTTGATCCCCCCCTCACCAAAGAACAAAGACCATCACCATGATTGCATGAACGCATGCTGAGTAAATAGTGCCCTCCGCCAAAAACGGAAGCGAGCCGCATCCTAGCCGGGGCGCTAAAGCAATTCGAAAAACGCTAGCGATATGAAAATCCACGATTCGAAACAACATTTAGCATTGCGGACAGATCCATTGTATCGCTAGCATTT
>CAMDKL010000037.1 GCA_945900945.1 Pirellula staleyi DSM 6068 | reverse complement strand
AGCATACGGTTTCAAGGAGTACGAAACCATTAAAACAGCGTTATATCACCAGCTTGGGAATCTGCCTGAGCCAAAAACCACCCACAGATTCTGCTGACGAGGCTAAAAGAGAGCAGCACGCCGTACCATGGACTAGCTTGAGAATCCTTTACCGCCCAGATGACACCAAAGCTTGGAATGAACGATATAATGCCGTGCAGCATGATTCCTAGTAGCATGGCGAAAGAGCGCAACGCATCGAGATCATGTCGGCGTGATGAAGCCGAAGTTGACGCAGGGATCAAATCAGTCACTGTGTTCGTCATTTCGACATTCCATTTTCGACAGGCAGTCCAAAGCAACGCAAGCTACCGGTATATTGTAGCACCCTTTGTTGGAGGCACTTCCGTCTTCTGGTTTGGATTGCGAAAAACCGAAAGAAGTGAACCGTCTTTTGCAAGCTTATAGAAAGCGGGAAAGGTCACGGTACCAAAATAGACTTCGCCATCTACAACAGAGGGAGTGGTGTGTACGACTCTAACTGTTTGGTTACTTCCATCAGCGGGATACATCCATTTCAATTCGAGTTGGCTTGCGTTCTCGCAGCTGAGAAGGGTTTCGTGTTCGTTGTGTCTCCAGCCTGCGAGATTGCAGTTGTACATCGGCCAATCGCCAGTTCTGAGGCTATCAGAGGATTGCGAGTCTTAGCTTCCTTCCAGACGAGCTGGCAGGGGAGTGATACGAAAGAGGGATCGTTCTATTGAGGGATCGCGTCGCTGCGACGGATTTTCTTGCCTTCCCAGATCGCTTCATCCGTTGACTTGTCATAGGTGAGCACACGATTTGCGCTCCCTTTGGCGGGGCTTACATCGACTTTCGGCAACCACAAACGATGTTCAGCAATGACGGATGCATATTTTGGATTGTTGGCCAGGTTGTTCCACTCGCGGGGATCCTGCTGCATATCGTAGAGTTCTTCGCTATCGTCGGCATAACGAATGTATCGCCAATTCTCGCTGCGGATTCCATGATTGCCCCTGTTATGGCTCGTGATAGCGGGTCGCTCGCGTTTGATGTAGGCGTTCTGCAATTGGGGCTGGAGTGTGATTCCCTCTAAATCTTTACGCGGCGTGAGGCCACACAATTCGATAAGCGTCGGGTAAATATCGAGCAATTCAGCAGGTTGCGAGCACCGTTGATTCTTAGTGATTCCCGGGCCCGCAAAGATTAGGGGTACGCGAGTTCCATCGTCCCAAAGTGTGTTCTTTCCCGTAATCGACTTCTCGCCCAAATGCCAACCGTGATCGCCCCAAACGACCACGATCGTATTTTCTGCCAGACCGGTCTCGTTAAGCGCCGCAAGAATTCGACCGATTTGTGCGTCAACGAAACTTGTCGAGGCAAGATAGCTCCGCACCAAGTTCCGCCACTGACTATTTTCGCGAACCCATTTCAGTCTGGGCTCGGGAAGCTCCCAATGGATGTACCATGAAAACTTGGGTGTATCGTCGCGATCATCCTCTTTGATGATAGGCAGTACGCTATCATCGTCAGGATATAGGTCAACCCATTTTTGCGTAACATAGCACGGAACATGTGGCAGGAAGAAGCCAGCTGCCAAGAAGAATGGTTTGTCTTTTGGAAGCGACTTGAGTTGCTCGACAGCCCAACTCGCGACCTGAAAGTCTCCTTTGTCCTCATCGCGATGCGGAAAGACACCCCAATCCATGAGCGGATTATTCCCCATGGGCGTGGGACCAATTAGTTTTTTTTCTGGTTTCACTCCAATTCCACCAGCCTTGCCCCAAACATCAAACTCCTCTGCCTGCTT
Organism: Pirellula staleyi DSM 6068; assembly: GCA_945900945.1. Taxonomy (GTDB): domain Bacteria; phylum Planctomycetota; class Planctomycetia; order Pirellulales; family Pirellulaceae; genus JBKCUI01. The sequence goes on along the minus strand of CAMDKL010000037.1, from coordinate 40,153 downwards.
TTGAGGACCGCCCACCCCACCATGGTAGACCTTGCCTGTCGTCAGCGTCCGGTAGCCGTGGGATTTGAAATGTTGAGGCAAAGCAACACGATCTTTCCATTCATCCAGCGTTCTAAACCATGGCGCAAGTCCATAGATACCGGTCGTCGTCGGTCGCAACCCTAGCATTAAGCTTGTGCGCGATGGATTGCAAAGCGGAGCTTGGCAATGGGCGTTCAAGAAGGTAGTCCCTCGCTCTGCAAGTCGATCCAAGTGCGGAGTCTTTGCGAGTGGATGCCCGCCCAAATGCCCAATCCAGTCATTTTGATCATCGATCGCAATGAACAACACATTCGGCTTTGCGCGGCTATCCTGGGAGAATAAAGAGACAGGTAAGAGGGACAATATTGACAAACCAAAGACAAAACTAAAAACCGATTGAAAGGACTTCACGTTGAAAACTCTTTCTTCTTACGCTTGAAAAATTACTTGACTAATGCAGACCGATCGAATTTGGCTATGGAATCGGCCAACTGTTCGGCTCGAGTGATTGGCATCCAGTGGGTTCCGCCTGTCACGATCTCTAATGCGGAGTTAGCAATGGTCTGATGCAATCGGGTCGCTTGAACGATCGGAAAGTGCTTATCCTGTTCGGCCCACAGAATCAAAGTCGGGCAGCGAATCGTCTCATACAAACTCGGTAACTGATCCATTGTCCCCTGATATCCCGCACACATCTTGCTGATGAATCGGCGGACTTTCGGTGATGAAAAGGCTGTCCAGAAGTCGCATTGTAATCGCTCATCGATCCGTTCACCCTTTTTTAGAAATGTTTTTTCAGCCCGATGAAAAATCAGTCCAGGCAGCGATCGTAATGCAAATCGATTAAATCCGAACTTGCGCAACAGTCGAATCTCCCAGGATGTTTTCTCGTCGCCAAAGACGAGCGAATTCATTACGACCAGTTGCTTTAGGCGATCTGGATACATCGAGGCGAAAGCGAGCGAGGGTTGTCCTCCCATGTCTATTCCTACGATGGTAGGTAGCGACAACTGCAACTCATCGAGGATCACCAACAGCCGTTTCGCGATCAATTGCGGCGTCGCGCCTCCCGGCCACATGCGTCCAGATGCCGAGCACCTGAACGACGGAATCCGGCAGTTGCGACGTTGTAAAAATGAACCCCAATGATCGCAAAACAAACGGCACGTCCCGCAATCGCCCCCACTGTGGATATGGATCCACTCGAATCCGTCCGCTCCGACCGATTCGCAGTCCAATGTTGGCAACTTCAGTTTAAGCTCGAACCATCGGGTTCTGAACGCATGACTGCGTAAAGCGAAACGGCTCGTTCCATCAGTCTATTCAATTCTTCGAAGCTAGACATATGACAGCCAGTTTGATGGAAGGTGAATTGGTCACCGTTGCCTTCGAGGATAATTTGTCGCTCACAGAGAACTTCCTGCCGCCGTTTGGCTGTAAAGAACGCACGAATTTTGTCTACGTCCGGACCGTTTAACTCAAACACTTTCGCAAAGTTAGTGTCGTCATCAAAGTTGATATCTTGGTAACCGAAGAGACCAGCAATTTTCTGGAGCATGCCCTCGGGGCTGATCTCAAATGCTGGAATGGAAAGCAGATCCGACTGGGCCATGACGCACGTTTGTTTGTATTCCCTTGTCCCCCTACCACTGCCGACTATGTAACGAAAGTCAAAAATGACCATCCTTAAATCGCCCGAGTCAGCGACAAGAGCTTTTGAAGCCAACTGCTTGCGTCCACGCGACGCCAAAGCGAATTTGGCGAACATCGCTTGATCCGCAGGGACAAGCTGCTTGTGGCACTCGATGCCCAACCGCTCAGCCTGATCGCGACGCTTCTTTTCTGCCCGCTTCTCTTCCAAAATCGATAATACGATTACGAGGGGGACAATGAATACAACAGCGATAAAAGCCTAAAATGTCTAAAATGTCGGGCATGAGTCAACTCGTTTGGGTTCGGTAGGTTCGATCCACCACGATCATACCCGATAACAACGTGCTGATTAATAAATGCCCAAATAGCGTTCGGAACCGACAGTGATTTTGGAGACAACCCAAAAAAAGGCGTATTCAGTACCGATACCACGAGGTGTTCGGAATGTCGGAATGTGGTAGCTGCGAGGTTGCTGCTAGGCCGATTCTGGAGGAGTACGACGCTTTCCACAGTTGATGAAGTAGCCATGCATCCTGCCGAATTCTGGAATCTAGCCGCTACGCACCACCTTGTGGAAATCGCAGAAGGGTCTTGGAAGGACGGATGCTTGCGCAAGGTAATGGTGATCGCCGAGAAGTATCAAATCACTACTTTTTTTCGCCGTGTTTTGAAGAAAGATCAAACGTGAATTTATTCGTTTGACCAGACTTAACTTCGGCCGTCAACCCGGATTTTTTTGCATCCATATAACTCAATGGGATACGTGGCTTTCCTGGCGAAAAACTTCCGTTAGGCTGGACCGAACCAAGCTCTTCGAACCACGATTGAACTAAGACGGTATAACTGCCAGGTTGTACTCCTGGCTGTTCCCCCGACTCGCTCAACGAGAAGTTACCGTTGACGACTTTTCCAACACCCGCGGCCCCTTTCTCTCCACTGAAAACCACGCTTCCGTCCTCGAGTGGCTTACCATCGAATGTGACTACACCAATAACAACGACTCTTCCTCCGTTGTTTCCACAACCGGAAAACACCAGCAGCATCGCAATTGATACGGCTATCCATCTAAAGCTCATCTCTGGAATCCTATAAAAGTCGTTTTAATACTTGAGAAAAGTTGCATTCGTCTAGCCGGTTACTCCACGTTCTGGATCACTTGTCCATCAGCACGATCACCCAAAAGGCAATACGTTGGGTAATCGATAGATTCAGACAGAAATCTTACTGACCCATCAGCAAAAACGAATTGAACTCCGCCTGTATGGTAGCTCGCGTGGCCTTGTGCATTTAGCCAGCTCACCGTTTTGGTTTTTTCTGCATTCTTCAAAAACGTGCTATTGAGCTTCAGGGAGAAAAGTGTTGTTGGAACGTTCCAAGTCCATAACGCACCAAACTCAGAATAATGTGGCTTCGTCTCTCCCATCATGATCGTATTGCTAGTTCCGTCCGTGATATTTTGAAAACCAACACTAGCTGGACCTCGTGCAAACACACCGCGTATTGCACCCGGATTGGTGTGAACACAGGTCCAGCCGCCATTGATTCCCCCATCTGCATTCAAGCAAAAGCTATTTGCGGCTACTGTGCAGTCGCGAGTATTTACCATGGAGTTGTTCATGGACCCGCCGCTGAATCGATACATCCCCTCCTGAACCGGTCCATTGAAACCGCTAAAGTTTCCGCCGGCCGCATTTAACCCAGTTCCTGCTAGCGCGTTACTCGGACACGTAAAGGCTGGAATAAACTTGCCAGTTAAGAAAGTTCGATTGGCGCCTGTATCGATCGATTGATTGACATTGATCTGAGTCAAAATATTGCCGAGCTCAAGATACGGCAGCAGTAGTATGTTTCCGCTCTGGTGTGGCGTACCTATCGTTGCGAAATTACCGCACTGAGGGATTGAGTCGACGAAGTTGCTGGCATACGGTGTCTTCTTCGAAGTGTCCATGTAGTTCTGCAGTGCAAGTCCCAATTGCTTTAGGTTGTTGCTGCACTGCATACGTCTCGCGGCCTCGCGGGCAGCCTGAACAGCTGGCAACAGTAGCCCAACAAGAATTCCGATGATGGCAATTACCACCAACAGTTCAACCAGAGTAAATCCTCGACGTGTTTTGCGTGCACAATGAATTAGCATGACTCAACCCAACCATAAAAAGGAAACAAAAATGCAGATAGAGGTGCGAATCCTATCATAAACGCAATTTAGTGGCATGCGCAATATCTATAATTTCCTCTTTTTTGCGGGAATACAGTTCATTGGTCTTTCGTAATCTTCCTCCACATCCTCCTCTGACTTGAATCCAAAGAAACCGAGTTGAGGGTAAAAGGCCAACCAATTCGAGAATCTCCCCACTAGCAGGACTACTTTTTAGGAAAGGGGTAGTTCATTTCGCCCGCCCCCGAGTCGCGAGGTCCATCTGGCAACTGCTTTGACCAAGTCAGCACCATCTGACTCAATTTTTCTACTACTTCAGGATGATGCTCCGATACGTTGTTCAGTTGAGTCAAGTCGATCTTCATGTCGTATAGTTCGACCCGACTACCATCGGGATTTACGTACAATTTCCAGTCTCCATCACGACCTTGATTTGTATAGCGGTATTGATACTCGTTTACCGACACGTCGAAAGCAATCGGACCTCGCGAATCGTTGGCGCTTCGCTCGAGGTATCCGCAACTACCGGGAGTGGAAGCGACCGATTCGGAATTCGGTTTCGTCAACATTCCAGTCTATTCTATGTCTATGCCGCAGTCGACTCGAATAGGCCGGAGCCAGTTTCCACAGTTGTAATGACCCGACTCTTGGAAGCTGGGTAAGGCGGCTTCGTCTACGTCCACATTGTGGATGGGAAGCTTACGCTTAGGGAAGAGGCTAGGTTGCTGCTAGACCGATCCTGAAGTCGACTAGCTGCAGCAAAAGATGCCGTGAATTTACGGTGCGTTGGTTTGAATCGGATTCGCAAGTCATGTTATCATGCGAGATCGCATATCTTGAATTTGTTCACAATACGGAGAAAATCTCATGAAGACCAAAGGCAAGTTCATCCGCCGTAACCCAGCAGAAGTTGAGCCGTGGGCGGAAACCTGTGGGAGTATTCGTTGCTTGATCGAAGAATCCGATGAAGCAGCCGCAGAAGTTCACCAAGTCGAAATCCAGGATGCTAAGCTGCACTACCATCAGCGTACGGACGAGTTCTACTATGTCATTAGCGGCCACGGCACTATGATTCTTGATGACGAAGAGATCGAATTGCATGAAGGTGACGTGGTCTATGTTCCTCGCGGTGTGAAGCACAAAGCGATTGGCAAGCTGACCGTATTGACGGTGTGCATCCCGCGTGGTGTGCTCGATGACGTCCATGAACTTGAATAAGTTTACTTCCAACCAGCGAACGTCTCCGCCTCAACAAGCGCTGCTACAGTCGCCGACCTGCCCGCAGTTGATGAGCTAGCCAGGATCCAGCCTCAGTCCAACCTGTCGAAGCGGTAGCTGCTAGGTTGCTGGCTAGGCCGATCCTGCAGGAGTACGACGCTTTCCGTTCAACTGGCTCCTTTTTTGGCTGCCAAACTGGTCCCCTTTTAGACTGCTATTTCCATCAAGGGGGCGCAGCGGGGCCACGCCACTGCACTTCCGGGCGAGGCTGCGGCAGGTCGGTGAACATGTGGAGATGGAGCTCGTAGGCGCGCCGGCCGCCATGAACATCGAGACCGCCATCGGCGACCTGCCCGCCGATGCCGTACCGGAATCGGAGGACGAGTTGTCGCTGCTTCTGATGCGCGGGCTGGCGCGGGAAGATACGCCACATGCAGTACCACGGCGTGGACAACCTGCTCATCAAAGCCGACGCATCACCGCCTGACAGCGCAGGGGCTGACGGCTATCGCAGCTACTCAAGCTGACCGGCGATTGCTCTCTACTCTGGCCAGTTCCGTCCCTTTTCTGGCTCCCGAGGCTTGCAGCAGAGATGGACAGGTCCTATACTGCCGCCCGTGAGGCAAGCCTACTCAGCCTACGCCGGGCAAGTGTTTCGCGAAATGCCAAGAGCCTATCCGGAAACCATGAGCCGCTTTGGCGTTAGCCGCAATTTCCCGGGTTCTCGGATAGACTCTCCGTTAGAAGCCAAGCCGTTTCCGAGCTGTAGTCAATGCTGCAGCACAGAAAAATCCCGGCGAGGAGTACTCGAGTTGCTTGCGGGCCTCGATCAGTTAATGTCTTTCCGTCAATTAAGGAGCCTGTCTCATGAACCGATTCTTTTCCGCAATGGTCTGCGCTGGCCTTGTAGTGCTTTCTTTTTTGCCAATGGGCGTAGCGACTGCTGATGAAAAAGCTGACGAACAAAAACTGCTCGCGGCCAACGCCGATTTCTATAAAGCGTTGAATGCGTTGTTTAAGGGAGAGGTGGCTCCGATGGAACAAGTCTGGTCCCACGCTGAGGATGTCAACTACATGGGGCCAGATGGGCTTCGGCAACTCGGGTGGAAGGCAGTGCTGGCTGATTGGAAAACGCAAGCCGCGAAACGGCTTGGAGGCACGATCAAAATAGACCAGCCTCAAGTCCAGGTTGGTGGTTCCATTGGCGTGATCACTGGCATTGAAATCGGTGAAAATGTGGTCGATGGCAAGCCACAGAAAGTGTCGATTCGGACGACAAGCGTATTTCGCAAAGAGGATGGCAAATGGAAGATGATTGGCCATCACACCGACAAACTACCCTATCTCGAGAAGTAAATTCTCGAACGTAGCCCGCCGGCACTGCATGACATTCAGGAAAAACGCGTTTGAGAACTCGGCAAACTGCGGAGCGGCTAGAGAGTGGCGTTCAGAGAGTAGCAAGTAGAGTGGGATCTGGATGTGGAATCGACCCGACCGGATTCCTCCGCCAATTCGACTCTCGGCTCGGTAGGTAAACAATAGAGGCCGCGACTGGTCACCAGCATACACCGGCCACCGATCTACCCCGGCCACCGATGCGATCGGTGGTCTGGACTCGCAGGAAGGCGACCTTGTCGTTGCTCTCAGCGAGTTTACGCTTCCAGCGATAGAAGGTGGGAGTGGAGTAGCCAATGGACTGGTAGAACTCAGCGACGGTCAGCTGAGATCGCTCGAAATCAGTGAAATGTTGTTTCCAGGTTTGGGCTTTGGTAGATCGAGTTGGCTGCGACATCGTGAAGATCCTTTGCGTACGAGGAGAATCGTTGAACGAACGCAAAAACCTAACCGCCGAATCCTAGCCAGGTCGGAAAAATCCGAGTTCGGCTAGTGTACGCTCACCGCTATTCGACGCCTAGAGTCTGGGCGCCAACGCCTGCTCCCGCTTGACGAGGAGGAAAGTCTTTGAGGCTTTTAAGATGGTTCAGAAATGGTCCCCCGAGAAGGGGTACAACCCAGGTTTTTTCCTTCATCCACGTGAAATGACCCGGCGTTTCCGGCGTTCGTTCAAAAGGATCGTTTTTGATATCGATGAGCAATCCACTGGGTACTTTTTCCGACGGCTTGAGCCATGCATTTTTAATCGCAAGGTGAATCTTCCATTGCTTTACGCGAAACGCATTGAGTTCACTTTCCGCATAGAAGAAAAACTCTAGACGGCGCGATGGACCTGATTTCGTCAGCATTTCGGTCTGGTCATAACCGTCCAAGTGGACTTTGAATTCCTGATCGCCGACTTTCATGCCAGCCAAGAGTTTTTCCTTGACGCCCGGCACCCCAGCCGCTGTCATCAACGTTGGTAGCCAATCTTCGGAGGACATCAATTCGCCGGTCCATGCTCCCGCCGGAATATGCCCAGGCCATCGCACGAGAGTAGGCACGCGGAACCCGCCATCCCAAGTCGTCCCTTTTTCACCTCGAAATGATGCGGTACCCGCGTTTGGCCAGTGAGAGAGATTGACTCCATTGTCCGAGGTAAAAACTACGATCGTGTTCTCGCGGACCTTGTGATCGTCGATGGTATCCAGCAATTTGCCAACGATGGAATCCAAGTGCAAGAGAGCATCGGCGTAGGCCTCATGGCCACTCTTTCCAGCCCATTCCTTAGAAACGTGGATCTGATGGTGCATGCGGGAGGGATTGAACCAGAGAAAAAACGGAGTCTTGCTGTCTACTTGGTTCTTCATCCATCCGAGGGTTCTTTGAAGCACTTCATCATCGAAGGTTTTTTGTCTTTCAGCACCCAGAGGTCCCTCATCGGTGATCGTCTGCTTGCCAACGCTCCCCCATCGCGGATCTACGGTGGAGTCGGCGTTGTTGCTCGCGATCGAGTGAATCACGTTGCGAGGTCGGCCTGGGTAGTTGGGTTGTGGAGGAAACTCCGGTTGCTCCGGCATCTCCATCATGTTCAGGTGATAGAGAAACCCATAGAACTCATCGAATCCATGTACCGTAGGTAGGAACTCATTGCGGTCCCCGACGTGGCTTTTCCCGAATTGAGCGGTTGCATAGCCTTGGGCTTTCAGCAGTTGAGCCAGCGTAACATCCTCTCGGTGAAGACCGATGGGTGAGCCCGGTTGGCCCACGGAGGTCAAGCCTGTTCGAATCGGATATTGCCCCGTCAAAAAGGCTGCGCGACCCGCAGTGCAACTCGGCTGCGCATAGTAGTCCGAAATCATCAACCCTTCCCTCGCAATGCGATCTATGTTTTTCGTCGAGACAGCTCCTAAGCCGCGATGGTAGGCCGATATGTCGAAGGGTGCCAAATCGTCGGTCATGATGACCACGATATTTGGGCGCTCAATCGCTTGGATTCGTAATGGCCAAGAGATGAAAAATGCTGCTATAGCGAGCAGTTTCAAGACCTGAGTACATGCGGTTAAGGTGAATGCATTTCCGGATTTGCTACGAAGTATTCTATCGAATTGGGTGATCATTTTTACTTTGATTCTCTGCGAGTTATCGTGGTGTTTCGAGACCGAGGCTTTTGCGAGGATATTTGAAATACGTTGCGATGTGTGATTTCAGCATTGGCAAGATGGCTGCAAAGCCCCATTCAAAGTACCGGTGCCCAGTACTTCGCTGCTCTTTGGGGTCCATATAGAGGTTGTAGACCCAAGGCCAATCGCCGGTGCTTGTGAGAACGGACTCATCGAGATTCCTCATAGGCTGATGGGTCAAGTAAACGCTGGTGTGGATCTTGTACTCCTTCCAACGCATGGCCACCATTCGATTGTCTCCATACATGAACACCGCCTGCCTGGAGGATTGACCGTTATCCGCGAGCAAAAAACTGCTCTGATCAATTCCATCGATATACCGCTTGCTGGATATCTGGTCGCTGATTCCCGCGATGGCTAGCGATGTGTTGAAGAGGTCCATTAGATCAAAAAGTCCGTCGTTGGCGGGTCGAGGAGCAATCATTCCGGGCCAGTAAGCGATCCCGGGGACACGAACCCCTCCCTCCCACGTAGTTCCTTTTCCGCCGCGCCAAGGCTGGAATCCAGAGTCCGGCCATACGTCCTCATTGGCTCCATTGTCCGATGTAAAGAAGACTAGGGTGTTTTCCAATTGTCCGGTTTCTTTCAACGTACGGATCAATCGCCCTACGATATCATCGACCTCTATGATTGCGTCCTTGTAGGGAAACCCCGCAGGGCTTTTCCCTGCGTAACCAGGCGCAGGATAGTTGTCGTTGTGGACGCGAGAAAACGCATGAATGAGATAGAACGGCTTGCGATCCGATGCGCATTTCTGAATGAAATTGGCGGAATAATCCGCAAACATCTGGTCGATAGTGCTCATCTCCTCCGGAGTTTTGATCTCTTGGACCGTTTGGGCAGCCGATGCCTTTTTGCCTGTTGTGACTTCCGGGATCACCAGCTTTCGAAGTGCCTCACGTCTTTCGGGACGAAGCACGAGATCAGGATAGATGCGGGCATCAATCGCTTGTGTCATCTCGGATGCTACACCCAAAATTCCTAAGTATTCATCGTAACCCACATCATGCGGGCGAGTCCCCTCGGCTTCGCCGAGGTGCCATTTACCCGAGAGCGCCGTGCGATAACCCGCAGCGGACAGGAGTTTTGCCGCTATGTCTTCATCCGACCAAGGATTCACCGAAAGAGCCTCCCCGGCCATGAGCGGTCGGGTAAGGCCGGTTCGGCTTGGAAAGCGGCCCGTCATCAAGGCTGCTCGCGAGGGTGTGCAGGTGGATTGTGCGTAAACCGATGTCAGACGGAGTCCGTCCTGGGAGAGTTTGTCGATGTTGGGCGTCGGGGCACCGATCACGACACCACCGCCGTTGGCGCCGATATCCCCCCAACCCATATCATCGACCAAAAGGACCAGAATATTGGGAGGTCTTCCCGTCTTGGAACGAAGGGCCGCTAATTTGTCCTTCGCTATCTTCGATGGTTCGGGACGCGGAATCGCCGGTTCCAAGTGAGCTGCAACTCGCACCGTCTCATCAAAAGGATTCTGTGCGCAAAGATGCGAAACGAACACCGTGGAAAACATAAAGGCTGGAAATACAGTGAGAAAACAGAGTTTCATTTTGGATTCTGATTGGTGTTTGATCGGAAGTAATGGATAGTAAATCATGAACGAAAAGAGGTACATTTATCCCGCAGGTTAACTAGCTGACACGTTTCACCGTTTTCCATTTCTGCGAGACTGGGAGAAGCGTGACAGATCATCCCATTCTGATGGACTCCAATTAGAGAACACAGCATCGTGATGTGCAGCATTTGAGTCTTGTTGAGTATCGTACCTTTCGAATGACAGGTAGTCCATCTCATTTTTTCCCTCGGCGATAAAGAAGTGATGTCGTGAGTTAACAGGCTCCGAGATATCGGTTCGGAATTGGGGCTCTTCGTTACTACTTGAATTCAACTTGTCGGTCTCAGCGATCGGATTCGACGAAGGCATCGGAGCGAAACATGATTGTGAAGCTGCAGATTTTCGGACGAACATTGCTCGGTCTGAACTCAAACCATCCGCGGTCTCATCCGTATCCAACTCCGTAGAATGTTCTCCTTCTGCACCTTGATTCGTATTGATCCAATTGATGATTCGCAAAACATCCAGCGGATCGATGCACTCGTCGCCAGAGACATCGTAGTGATATTGCACACTATCGGCGGAACCTCGAAGACAACCAGAACCTGTCCTGTTGATTTTGTTGATTAAAGCGAGGATATCGAAAGCGTTGACCCAGCCATCTCGGGTCACGTCCAGCGGGTTGTTGCGATTGTGCCAACCTTGGTGTGCGCCATTGAGCCAAATGTCGTTAACACCCTCATTTGCAACGATCCAATCCTCGGCGTTGGAGTGCCAGATCTGGTCGTCGTCATCTCCGGTGGTGAAGGCATTGATTCCTCCATCATCCCGAATCTGGTTCTTACCTGGACCGGCATCGATTTGATCGTTTCCAATACCAGTGTGGATCACATCATCGCCAGATCCGGTCGTAATGATGTTGTCGCCATGCAGATCGGTAATAGTCGCCGAAAGGCTCTGGACGAAGATCCAATCGTTATCCATACCACTATAGATGTCGAGAGCGACAGGGTAGGCACCGATCACCGCGACAAAATCGTCACCTCCCAGCAAATAAAATTGAACATCGCGGATATCGTTCTTGCTGTAGGTTCTCCGTTCCGATTTCTGCGAGTTCCAGTTGGCTTGCAATAGGATACTTGTCGACAAGCTAGTCATCGCCAAGGAATCCATCCCGGTTGTTCCCACGACCATCAGTCGATCCACGGGGAAATCCTGGACGATTTGTTCGATTTTCTCAACGGCCTCAGGATGACCCGCTTCCTCGAGTCGGTTCAGAACGAGCTTAGCAATGTCTTGGAATCGAATCGTGCCGAAGACTGTGTCCGCTCGGTCCTTGGTCACCCAGACACCGGTGTTGCGTAGATCGACGTTGAGTTCGTCGTTTCCAATGCCTCCTACGAAGAGAACCTGCGAGATCGCTAAACCAGCGTTCGCGATGGAAACCAAATCTTGCCCATCCTGACCATCGATGTTCAATGCCGACAAACCTGAGGCATCCACGACGGTGATCTTGTCGTCGGCCGATCCGAGTTTCATCGCGAGCGAGCCGACTACGCCCGTCGTGATCTTCGCAGTGCGCGACTCGATCGTACCACCACCGACATGGATCTCATTGGCCAGGGATGACTGAGTGTCGTCCAAATGCAGAAACTCAAATCCACCGAGGACGATTCCTAGTGACCCACCGAGGATGTGCTGCAGGTCCTTCAGGGACAAACGGATCGTTTTCCCGGCGAAGTACGAATGCAACTGCGCAGACTGTCCGATCACGCGTCCAGTGACGGATACATCGCTGATGGTGCTCAATCGAATGAACCCACCAGCGATTAAGGCGGAGATTTTCGCTAAACCGTTCTCGGTATGCGATTGATGCTGTAAGTCCAGATCGTTCAGGGAGGTTACGGCCGAGAGATCATCGGTGGTGACGTTCAGTCTCGCATCAGTAACTCCAACCCCCAGCAACGCATCGATGGAGACTTTCGGTCCTACGACTCCCCGGAGTGTGGTGTCTCCCTCTCCGCCCGAACCTCCTCCAGATGATTGAACGACGCTGCCAAACGGGGCCGAAACATCGACGATGGTTGGCGAGGAAATCACTCCGACCTCGAGATCCCCGACCACTTGTTCAACAGCAATTGCCCCTCCTGCATTAATTTGAGTCTGGCCATCGACCAGAACCAAGATCGGTTGTTCCGGTTGGTTTATAGAACTGTTAGCAACCGTTCCGAACGCGCCTCCTGCGACCACGCTCAATGTGTTAGCAACGAGATTGACGGGACCATCAATCAAACGGAAACCGCGAATCGTATGTGTGATTGCATTTGTGCCGTCTCCTAAAAAAGTCCAAGAGAGTTTCGCAGCACTACTTCCCAATCGCTGCGTGATGTTCACACCTGTTTTTTCGATCGCGATCGACTGTTTGGTGACGGTATCGACCAAGCTGGCCACGACCGTCCGTGTTAGAAGGGAATAAGTTATCGTCACTTGAATCGGATGGTTCGAGTTGAGCAGAACCGATCCGAGCGATTGGCGGCTGGATGCAGTTGCGATTTCGGATGTCTTCACAAAATCGGCCCACGCCCCAGTGCCATCGGCACCGCCGAGATTCAAGACCAGTGCCAAGCCCTGCTGGTCGGCGTTACCCAGATTCAACACCACGCGAGAACCGACAGCACCCGACTGATAAAGGAAACCAAGAGCGAATTGATGGCTCAAGTGAACCGAATCATTTTTAGCGAACACGACTTGGCTCGGCCAAGCTGACGTATTGCTTGTGCCAGCGTTCAAGTTCACATTGAGCAGATCGTCGGTAGCAGTGCTCGATACGGAAGCCGATCCCAAAGTCGTGGTCGCGGTCCAGCCTGCCCCGTTGCCGTTGAAGCCTGCAAACGAATGCCGCTGCGATGCCAAGGCATCGGTGACGGACGCCGTACCGTCGACTTTCAACGAGAGAGTTCCCGCCACGTTCCACTGTCCCACCTTCAGAGCCGAGGCGGACTCAACCGTCGCATCTGCAAGGCTCGCAAGATCGACCTTGTCAGATGCAGAGATGACCAGCGGTCGGGCGGTGGTACCAATATCTTGCCCAGCTCCCAACCGCATCGCGCCTCCGGTTACGGCAGCACCCGTCGAGCCGTCGGCAACCAACAAGTCTTCCGCGGCTTCGAACCACACGAATCCCTTCGAGGTCGAGTTCGCGGATTTGACATGGAGGTCTCCTGAGGTTCCGATTACCAAGAGTTCCGAACTGGACGTGGCTGTCAAACTGCCGGTATCCGCGAGTTGCACCAACAGCGGCCGGGAAATCTTGATGCGAACGCCCGTCAGGGTGACGCTGTCCGGGGGCGAGCCAGCGTCGTAGTAAATGGTTTCGCCCGAGGCGTTCTTGCCAATCAGTTGGATCTCGCCTGCCTGGCTGGCAAACCGCACGATTTTACGTTCCGCATCGGTGAGCGTATTGTTTTGGAAATGCTCCAGTGGAATGTCCACTGCAGCGCGATTCTCACCGATCGATCCCGAGGAATTCAGGATCAGATTGCCCGCCTGGATATTGGCAACCTTCGCAATGGCCGCAGCAACCGTAGGATTGCCGAGTGCTTGGCTGCTCAAGTAGGAAAACAGATTGAACGATTCCTGAAATGATGCCTTGATATTCGCTACGGTTTCTTCAGATGCGGTGAACTGGTACGCAGGATCGTACAGTTGGAACTGGGGCAGGCTCTCCCAATTCGGGCCGAACACGTCGGTGCTTGCAAATGTTTCGACGCAGCTTTGCCAAATGGAATTGGCATAGTCCTGGACTTCAATATCGGTTGGATTCTCCTTTTGATAATCGAGGGCAGCCTTTGGACGGAACGCCTCGATACCCTCGGCCGTCAATTGATAGATACGCTGCGGGTTGCCATCGCTGTCGGTAGTCGTGACGATATCGCCCCAGTCACCGGGATCCCAGCTATTCCATAATGGCGGCTGCACTGGGAAATTGACCACAGGGATCAATTGCCAGTATTGAATGTATTTGACATTCACACCAGCCTCCAACGACTCGATCCACTCCTCGGAAAGATCAGGTTCAGGAAAGGTGATAAAGTTATGAATATTGCGACGCGTTTGCGGTGAGAGCTCAGGATCATTGAGTCCCAACGCATCGAGCGTCAGGCCATCGAGAATGTTGCCTTCGTAGGTTGCAATGGAGACCGTTTCTGGCGATTTCACCTTGCCGATTCGTATATCGCCAAAATGGAATAGAGAGATGTTGCCATTGGCCTGAGCATTCACCAAGCCATCCACCGTAGATCCATTCAGAGTGTTATGCGGAACCAATTGAATTTGCAGTGGACTGGAGATCGACCCGATCGCCCCCCCCGAGGTCATCGACAGCTTGCCAGCGTATATCAGCGAGGTTGCAGAATGGTTAACAATATCCCCCTCAGCGTTCAGCACCACTGGGCCGTCTTGGTTATCGTCCGGCGACCAAGTTGATACGTATCCGATAGCGATATCGCTTGGCGAATCGATATAAACACCGCTCACTGCACGCGCCGTGAGAAAGCCGCTTTGGGTTGCCGTCTTCGTAAGACTGACATTGATGGGACTCCCAACTGTTCCCAAAAAGCCTCCGGGCCCTTCGGCGGCGATCGCGACCGTACGTCCGGTCAACGAGCCGGTGGAAGTCGCGGTGACCGAACCGCTGGTCGCTGTTAACGACGCCGTATTGGCCACACGGATAAGACCATTGAGTATCAACGAAGCGTTGGAGTTGACATTGAGATCATTGCCGCCTGAGATTCCGCTGAAATCGACTCGAATCGGATGGTCGGCTCGCACCCAGGTGTTGAAGTCGGTTGCGTAGCTGGTGGTTGTGCCGTCGCTCGCTTTGCTCAGCGGACGAGCGGCAAAGCGTTGCTTGAAACCCGTCGGAGTGGATGATGATCCGCCAAGACTAAAGTTCTTGACGGTTTGTATCGTTTGAGACCCTCCCTGCGGTGCGGTAAATCCGACGTACATTGTAGGACCGACGGCCGATGCGAGATCCATGTCGTGATACACGCGGCTGAAGGTTGCCCCGGTAACAGTGTCGGTCAACGATTCCGTCAATTGACGCAGGGCATTGTTGTAGTTCAGTTGAACGTGAATCGGATTTCGGCTCGCGAAATCGACGTTTCCTGTGCTCAGATACGTTCCGGCCGTATTGGTCGTGACAAAATTCGAACCTTGCAGGCCGTTGCTCTTGAGGTTGATTTGGTATGCAGCCGTCGGCCCGGGAATTCCTACGTAGCCAAGACCATCCGCCGCGCTGCCACTGACTTGAGTCCCTGCAGACTGGAACACCAAGGCGACGCCATCGTCGGGGAAAAACTCCATCGAGAAGTCTTGAACGCATTGCACCGCCGTCACTGCGCCGCTGCCACCGGTGAAGCCAACGTATGTTGTCGGACCCAACAATCCCGCCAGGTTGATGTTGCTGTAGGTTTTTGTGTAGGTCGTGTTGGAAATCAAGTCCGTTAATTTTTCGGTGAGCTGATGCGCGTGGCTGTTGTAGGACAACTGAACCTGAATCAGGTGGCCACTGGCGAAATTCACGGAACCTGTGCTGTTGTAGGTTCCTGAGGTGTCCTTAGTGACAAAGTTCGATCCGATGGTGTGGCTGCTATCGGCAAAGAGGTTGATTTGATAAGCAGCCTTGGCGCTGGAGATACCCACATAACCTAGCCCGCTACCACTGTTGCCTATCGCTCCAGTCCCTTTGTCCTGGAAAACCAGGGCCATACCGTCGGCTTGGTTGCTCTGAAAGGAGAACTCCTCCACCAGTTGAGTAGCGGTCTGACCGCCGCTGCTGCCAGTGAAACCGATGTAGGCTTGAGAGGTCCCAAGAACCGACGCGAGGTTGATGTTGGAATAGGTATGACTGTAAGTGTTGTTATTACTTAAGTTCCTCAGAGATTCGAAAACCTGATTGGAAATTGGATCGTAGGTGAAGCGGACGTGGACTAGATCTCCACTGCTAAAATCGACACCTCCAATGCCTCCGGTCTTGTTGTAGGAACCGCTTGTATTGCCTGTAACAAAGTTGGAACCCTTGGTCTGATTGTTACCCCCGAAGATATTGATTTGGTAGGCAGCTTTGTTGCCCGCGATCCCGACATAACCTAAGCCACCGCCTGTGCTCCCGACAACGTTGGTTCCCTGCGTCTGGAAGACCAGCGCGATGCCGTCCGCGTTTCGGTCGCCGCCGGCTTGGTAGGTGAAGTCGATTGTGAAACCGTAGTTTATGGGGACTTGCTCTTTGTTCCATGCGGCTCGAGCGATACCCGTCGACCCGTTGGTCAAGGTGAGCTGAGTTGGGCTGATTGCAGCGGCGTTGGAAGCATTCGTCGGAGCCGCGAAATTGCTAAAACCTTGGACCGCTTTACCATCGGTTTGGTACTTGAAATTGATCTTGAAGTCGTCGGTGGTACGGATTTCATCGCCATACCAAGCGGCTCTCGCAAGGTTGGGAGTTCCGTTGGTAAGGATGACCTTGTTGGGCGTTATCGCGTTGGCATAAGAAGCGCTTTGAGGGACGAAACTATCAAAACCTTGGATTTTTGGGTTTTGGAAGTTGGCCTGATAAGTGAACTCGACCGAAAGCGAGTCCACATCGGTACTGATCTTTTCTCCGTACCAAGCGGCCCTTGGATAATTGGGTGTGTCGTCGTCATTTGCAAAAGTGATTGTGTCGCCTGAAATCGCATCCGCTTGCAAGGATCCCGCAGGCCCGAATCCTGTGTAGCCGCTCAACTGTGGATTGACGACATGGACTAAATCGCTCTCCAAATGATGGATCGCTGGAACCGTTTGAGGCTCGTAAACGAGCAAGAAATTCTTCACGTTTTGTGTGGATGAAGCCAGGCCGGTCGAGCCTGTGAAACCCGCGAAGACTGGATGCGATCCAAAATGGTACTTAAAATCAATATCCCTGGGAGGTAAACGAAACGTGTTGCCATTGCTATCCGAAAGACATACGAACCATTTGTGTTGGGAAGCAAGGAGACCATGAAGCTACGCGTTACATCGATCGGCTGCTGAAGCCACGCTGCATTCGCTGCACCTCCGGTTCCATTGGTCGTGAGTGTTAACTGCTTCTGATCCGAACTTATCGAAGCTGCGTTGACTGTTTGAAATTCGGCGAACCCGGACTTCGATACATCGCCGAAATTCCATACGCTCGTTGGGGACCAACCAGCATCGGGTGATGTCGGCCACGAACCCGTCGCAGTCGCTTTAAAAATATCCTGCCGTTGGGAGCTCACAAACCGTGTGTTGACTTGTGGCTGATAATCGATCGTTCGGGAACTGAACGTCTGGTTTGGCGTTGCCGAGTAACTCTGACCACGTGGTGTGGTGAAAACCGAAATGCCATCGCTGGCATTAGTGTAGACGTAGCGAGTATTGATCTGGGTTGCGGTATCTCGAAACTCCACGGAGCCAGTGATATTGGCGGCGCCCGCATCGATGTTATTGAGTATGAGTGGGATTCCGGTTTGATTCCATACTTGTGTGATTCCTCCCGGACCACCCAGCAACTGAACCATCGAACCATCCACGGTCGAGACGATTTGACCATCGAGCAGAACGCGAATGCTTTGCGACAGGGTCATCGACGAGAGAGTGATTTGATGGGTGCGAGCGTCGTAAGTTGCAGTCACATCGGGAGAGTCCTGGCAAACATTTGGAACGACCAGAAGAGGATTGAACGTGCTGCCCGACTCGTACGCAGCTTTGTGATTTCGAAATTGATTGCCGAGGTCGCTGCTCAATGTAACGGAAAAATTTTCTGTTTTCCCGACCTTCAAGGGTGCGTTGATATCGATGGATTTGGCAAAGATTGCGATCTGAGCAGCAGTGATCCCTGCTCCTAGTTGCGGATTTATGACGTGCGTTGGTCCCGATGCGGCTAGGGGGATTCGGGATGTATGCGTTCCATTGACGTAATCCGCCGAGGCGGGGGCGATGTAGTTGGGATCGATGTATGTGTGATCGCTTGCATTCTTTGTTTGGCCTGGTAAAAATGGCAGGTTACTGCTGGGATTCGCGGAAGAATTGGTATCCAGCGCGTTGGCGTAGGCGGCATTTTCAAAAGCGAGCATGCTGTTGCCTCCGGTGCCGAAATAGGAGTCGGGCGTGTAAACAGCGAAAGCAGAATTCGGAACATTGATCGTTACCGAGGCGGCGAGAATCGGCGCCAACTCGATGATCGGACCGTAGTTGTTGGTGAGGGTCACGTCGCTCGAGGGTGCGTTGAGGTACCCTGCCACGATCATAAAAGGTTTCGCACTGGATGAACTGGGCGGACTCACGGAGACGTCGATCTTTCTATCGGGATTCGGCTCGGAATGGATCGTCAGCCCCGCAGCCGTTGTTGGGTTGCGCTGTGAATCGAGCAACAGGACCTTGCCCGCATTGCGATTGGTGTGGCTAGCGATTCCATTGAGGATCAGCCAACCGGAAGTCATATTGATGACGTTCAACTTGGGTACCTGGGCCGACACGGTACCAGTCCCTCGGAATTGGTCTGCAACGATTTTGAAACTTGCCTGAGGGACCTCGATTTGTTGCAGTAGGTAAGCCAATTCGGCTTGAGGAACTGCATAGTTCTGCTTGAATGTGTCCAGGCCGGACGCGTCCATGATTTCGCCGAGCGCCGCTTCGACGGTTGAGCTTCTACCGGCCACAAAAGGCTTAAACAATCGGTCCAATGGATCGCTAGAGGACGACACGAGGCTTTGGTAGTTGACTGAATTTGCCGGATCCATCGCACTCCAGTCAAAGTGCTTGCCATTTACCAAGACACCTGTCTCATGAACCTCGACATCGAACGATCGGAACCCGAACTGTATCGTTCCGGATGTATTGGCGTAGCTGTTACTGAAAAGTATCGGGGCGGTTTTTGTCCCCTGGACTGCGTTTTTGTTAACGTAGTACTCGTAAGATTCTGTAGTGTTTTCATCTGTACTGATGATTTTGCTTGCTGGTGATTGGGGATCACCTAGAGCTTTTAACGTTGAGTACTGATCGATCGTATTGGATTGGTTGATGACAGAACCTACGGCGTAATCAAGACCTTTAATACCGGCGCGAGCGGTTGCTGAAATCTTTGGCGTGAAATCCGAATTCACAGGATGGTTGATTGCATCCCAGTCGTTGGTTTGTCCACCGGAAATGATGGCAATATTATTGGCAGTGATTTGCGTGCTTGTATTATCTCGATAACTATTCGTCGCATTTACGACGATGATCGCCTGAGATGTACCTCCACCTAGCAATGGATGATCTGCGCTAGTTTGGCTTAATGCCGCGATATCCACCGCCGAAGCGCTTGTGAAGTAACCTATCCCTGAGGTTAAAGTTACGGTCGCGTTGTCCAGCAAGATTTTGTTGTCGAGATGCAACGCAACGGTACTTTTCGCGTAAGCCTTACCGAAGGTACCGATTATTTTTTGATTTGCAAATTCCTGGAGATCGACGGCTTGTGTGGCTAGCCAGGTTACATCGATCGGTTTTAAAGAGTCTGATGCTTTTATCTCGGTGGTTGAGGTGCCGAAATCAATCGTACTCGTACCATCGTAGGACCATGGCAGAGTGTCGGAGTTTTCGGTTTTGGATAGCTGCCCGCTGTACTGCAAGTGGCTGGTGTCGATCGTAAGTTGCTGGGTTCCCACGCCTTCCGAGAAGGTGATTTTCCATTGCATTTTTTCCTTTTTGCTATCGGTTCGATTCACCTTAACCTTGCCAGATAGATTGGCATAGCTGAATATATCGTTTGGATTGGTGAATTGCAGATTCTCTAGCGCGGATTCGACTTCTTCTTTCTTGGCGTTGTAGTCAAGAGGCGTGGTAGTTTGGCCAGCATACGTCAGCGTAAAGGTTCCACCGGTGATTTCGCCCTCGGTACTAAAGCCAATCGTTTGAACGATTTCCGCATCGGTGTTTTCTGTAGTCCCGCTTCCAACCGTTGAAGCGTCTTCTGCTATGGTTCCCCCTCCTAGTCCTTGAGAACTGTTATAGATATCAGTGTCATTGTAGAGACCTGATTTACCATCGTTTATGTTTGGGGATCTCTTCCATGCATTGTGAGTTACTACATTTACTGTCCCCGCGGAAGTCAGGGTGTTGGTTCCTGAATAGTTGACTATTGCAATGGGCTGGAATGAATTGAAGACTCGAGAGCCCGAGCCACCGGCGACAATTGTGATTGCGAATGTATACGCGTAAGTGTCATACTGCATATCATTGGTTGCAAGAAGTGACATTGTCCCGGATGAGTTTTGGGCAGCTTGCAACGTGGAAGAATTTATCGTTAGAGTTGCGTTCGGCTCAATCGTGTTGAATGCTTTGGTAAAATCCAAGCCGAATCCGGCGTCGGAAGCGGTAACTGCTCGAGACTGACTACTCCCCTTATCGGTTTGGGCAATCAGTTCTAGATCTCCTCCGTAGGTTAAATCGAGGTTTATGGTTTGAGTGGAAATGGTTGGTGAATAGGTCGCATGCGCATGGAAGAAACCGAGCGATACCCCTCCCCAGTTTCCGGAATGATTATCGTCAGTGGGCTTTTGCCCGGCATTGGAATAGGCTTTGGTTGAACTGGTCGCTAAAAGGCTAACATTCCCCGTGGCGTTCACCGTGGTTGTGCCCGATGGAGGAACAATCGCAGCAGTGGAGTTGGTAACGCCGATATCACCACCTCCCCAGGCCACGATTTGCTCGTCATAGGTCAATCGGTGACCATCACCGGAAATAGCCAGGGCCCCGCCACCGAGCGACCAGCCATGAGCGTCGAGGTCATGTCCGCCTAATGCCTGTACCGTTAAATTGCCAACATTTAATGTTCCTACGGTTCCGAGGACGGCCCCTACGACTCCATGCTTATCCGCCTCCGCGATGAAATCTCCGAGCGCTACCACGCCAGCAACACCTCCAAAAATACCAGCGTGAACCGACTCTTGACCGGTGGCATTGATGCTCAAGTCACTGCGATAGGAATCCTTCTTGGGTTTGATCTGGGAGCCATGTCCTACCTCCGCGATAACGATGGGTTGGCTGTAGATGAAGGAATGTCCTCCCGCTAACGCCCCGCCTAGCGCGATCGCGATCGAGGTCACCCATACTTTCGATTCCATATACCGGCTATCGGAGGCACTAACATCGATCGAACTGCCACTGGTGTCCGAGCCGACTGTTACAATCGAGTTTTCGATTTGGGCGACGACGAAATCATCGTTGGTTATCTGCCCAAAAGAAAGTCCGATCGAAGCGCCATAAGACGCGCCGACACCCGCGAAATCGCCGATGGTTGCGTAGACCCTGCGATCCTTGACGGAGTCATTGGAGTTGACTCCCAGGATTTCAGCGCGAACCGTGACACCAGGTTTTGAATCAGATGATCCAGCCCCAGTTACCGTCAAACTTGCGAAGTCATTGATGCCAGCTCGGACGATATTGGCCAAATGGATCTTTGCATCGGCGCCCGATCCTGCGAAAGCAAAGATGCCGCTTCCAGCCACGGCAACGGCGGTGGTCGTATTCTTGATCGTCTGACCAGAGAGTGCCGTGATCGTCAGAGAGCCGCCGACCGTGATAACGGAGGAGTCGAGAGTGCCTGCCGTGTAGATATTCGGAGTTGGCATTTCGTCCGTGTCATCCGATGGCAGGGCACGCTCGGACGTAGGTTTCGTTCCAATCCATGCCAGTACATCGTTGCGAACCCTGACGATATTGAACACCCCGCCAAACGCGATACCTGCTCCGTCCAAGCCAATCGCCAAGGTCCCCGAACCGCTGCCGGTTTTCAAAAACGTTTCATCTTCTGCAGCGACCTTGAGATCCCCTGTCGTGGAAACCACGGATTTAGAAATGCCCGCATTCGCCGAATCGTACTGATTCAAATGCTCATCGGCACCTGAGTCACCAATTGCAACGGAGGCACTGGCAGAAATGGCAACTCCGAAAGCGATGTTCTCGATGAACGGCGCCAGTTTGGCAGAGACAGTTGCATTGCGAGTATTGACGGTCGATCCATCCACTAAGGCTTCCGTGCGGTTGAAGGAATTGTATTGGTTGACAGCGCCACCAAAAGCGATACCAACACTTCCTGAAAACGTAATTGCAGCTGAAACGCCACCCGAGTCCGTGTGCGCGGTGATTTGATTGATTGCTTGTACCGTCAGGTTGGAAGCGCGACCGCTCGTTTGCAAAATGTTTGCCGAGTCTGTTACCAGTGCAATCGTAGCGATTCGTGTCTTAGTGGAAACAAAAGATCCTTGGGCAGAAATGCTCACTGGCGCATTGCCAATTTGCGCCCCGCCTGCAATCGCCAGTGACCGAATACTGTAACGATTTTTGCTGGAGTCACTCAGCTCGGATTCGGACTGATCTGGAACGTACGAATGCGTATCGTCATTCAAGTCTCCCGTGAGTGCATAGACATCGACGCTGTCGTAGGCCTCTATCGTCGAATCGCTGATGTGCGCAAGTGTCTGATAGTTGTCGGTAGGATCGTCCAGTTCCTCCTGTTTATTTCCCATTCGCGTCGTGATAACAGCAGCCCCCACCCCAACTTGGGCAGATCCATTAGTTGACACACCTAGGGAAAAATACCCGGCAAAGGAATCGACAATTGGCGCCAGTGTTGCAGACACCAGCATCGTTGTGCCCGCGTTGGGGTTAGTATTCGTGAGTTTGCTGCCAGTGATCTGCGCCGTTGTGTTCGGAAAGAGTAGATTGGTGGTCCACATGCCACCGATTTCAACGACGATTCCCTTAGTCACCGCGATCTGGACGCCAAAGCTATTCGCGGTGCTGGTGGTAAAGTCCTCGGCAATGACTTGTGTGTCGCCCGAACTTTGAGTGATATTCGGGCAATCCACGATTTCAGCCGTCGTCGTGTTGTTGGTATCGTTCCACACCGCACTCATCCCGACTCCGACAACAGTGCCTCCTTCAAAAGGAGCAAAAGAAAGCTGTGCAGTTCCTGCTGTACCATAAATCTGATCCTTGGCATACGCCTTGACGTCAAGTTCAGCGATATGGGTGAGGTCTGAATTCCGAAGGCTCGCAACCGTCGTATTCGAAACGCTGTTGATCACTACCGATCCAGCGACTTGTAGATCAAAACCCGTCGGGCTATCTAGTTGAAATCCGGCAGCACCGCTGCCGATTTTCTTATTGTTTTCCGCGACCAGTGTCACCGCCATGCCATCGACCGAGGTACCGTCGATCACGGACTGGACATCGGAATCGACCGAAGCCCACGCAACCGAGCCTGCAAACCCGCTCGTCGGCTTGTCCGTTCCCGCTTTATCCCACTTCAAAGCAAAACTGCCAGCGCCAGGATTTACGGTTGTCGAGTTGCCGCTCGCGATGGTCTTCTTGTCATCGGGCAGAGCGCTCCCGTTGCCGATGATACTTCCATCGAGATTGATGTAGCCGTATACTTGGTCAGTGACAAAGGCAGCTGAGAAATCTCCAGAGATAAAAAATCCCCATTTCCCTTTTTTGCTATTTTGGCCGTTTTCTATTACTTCCGAATCGCCTCCGGAACCATCTCCTTCGTCGGCAGGAACTTGCTCTTTCTCTTTGGCAGGGACATCTTCATTTTCTTTCGATTTGGATTGCAGTTCATCTAATCGCTTTTGACGACCTGTGATTTTATCTTCGCCGATTATTCCGTCTGATTTCTTAAGGTCATCTATTCCCTTTTCAAGTTGTGCTATCTCACTTTCGTTACCACTGGCTCTGTAATCACTACCTCCACCTGGGGGATCTCCTAGGCTGGCGGCAACTCCACGCCCACGAACCGCACCAGAGCCGACCAGAGATAGCCGTACAATCGTGCCTCCTACATGCGAGGTCACGGTGAGAAATCCATCGGTATGTATTTCCGAACCGGATTGCTGAGTCGACTCTGCACTGGTTCGGTACGGATCCATATAGTATTGGGTCGCATCGTCCTGCTGATGGTTGTACTGCGAGCCGATTGATGCTTGCACATCTCGAGTCAGTTCGACGATTGATCCGCTGAGTCCAATACCTTTGCTTTGTCCGATCAAGATCGAGCCGGTGATGGCCCAACCAAAGCTCTGGTCATTTGCCACTACCGAAATGTCTCCATCGGAATCTGGACTGATAGGGTAAACATCCAGTGGAACCGTTCGCGAAATCATTTTCGCATAGGTTATTTGTCGACGGTCATCGGGTTTAACCGTTGCGTGAGGTTCCCCCATGGCCACATATGCGACGCTTCCTTCGACACCCAAACCCGAGCTATTGGCGGCTGCCTGAGCAACCTGCACGACACCATTGGTTGTGTTAGCGCGGATTTCTAAACCACCGTCGTATCCCGTACCATAATAGACTTTTGTTGATCGAGCAGTAGGTTTCGTATTCGGATCATCTGGATCATAAATGGGGTCGTACCCCCCGAGCAGAGCTTGGGTGCTACCTTCCATCGTCAGCAGGCTTACGGAACCGCCGAATGCATTCTCCGCCGCACTTCGAAATAGCCCACCTTCTCGCCATGCCTTTTCGATGCCACTGCCTTCTCCAGAAAAGAACCCATGGATGATGTAGGGTAGAGAAAAATAGAGTTGTCCCGCCAAGCCCCACTGTTTGGTATTTGTCTCTGCTACAACCGAGACACCGTAGGCTGGCGGGATGTTCTCGTTCGTGGAATACATTGTCAGTGTCGCATTTTTCACCTTTGTGGTTTGGATCGTCACTTGATCAACATTCGTGTTTGCAAGGGCATTGACGAACTTAATTATATAGATAGGCTGACGCCAATCCGAGCTAGGATCTTTTGTGACCTCCACATTCCCCGAGCCGATGAGCTTCAGATCCTCTAGTGCGGCTTGAATCTCGCTATCTGTGGCAGTCCAATCCAGCCAATCCGTGGAAAGATAGTCGTAGGACAGTTTGAATTTCGCTCGGTCCTGATCTATCGTTCCAGCGAATCCAACGGTCTGTGTTTCGTTGTAGCCTGTCCATTTCGGTTTCAAGTTGGCCGTTTGGCTTTTTTCCGAATCCGTTTGGCGGTCGTACATCGTAAAAAGCTGGTCGGACACATTCACCCAGGCTCCATCGGCGATCTGCGCCAAATTGTTGTTGTGGATGATTTCGTAGGCAAAGCTTCCAGTCCAGACCCATTTCATGACTTCTGGGGAATTCCTTTCTTGGCCGCCAACCCTCGCGATTCCGACGTTGGCTACGGTGTTGAAATTCGCAGACAGTAGCCCTAGGTCACCTAAGAATATTTCCGTAAAAAGCGTTTCCAATTCGCCAACGATGTGTTTCCAAAACTGATGATCCTTGCTGAAAGTAGAACCAACCTGGCGAATGAAAGGCCAGTGGGCCGGTGGCACGTAGGTGATGTTGGAATCCACATCGACGCCGAATCCGCCGCCGATGATGGCGTTGGATGAAACGATCGTCTCGGAGGTGTTGGACACATTCGAAAATGCGACAGCGACTGCAATAGCACGGTTTTCATTCCCCGAATTCGTCTTGCTGAGTCCTGCATTGGATACCGCGCTCAGAGACTGGTTGATGTCGCTATGAATCGCTAGTGTCCCGTCGGTTCCGATTCGAGCCGTTCGGCCGATCACGACTTGGACGTTGTTATCGATCCATTGCAACCCTGCGGCACCTACAAACTCAAAGCCGTTTGCTTGATCCTTTCTTTCCTCAGCTTTGGATTTAATCAGATTCTCGATCCAGCTATCATCACCAGCAATATTAACCGCGTCTTTATTGAGTTTCTTGGTCGAAAGTTGGTTAACCCCCGCAGCGTACGACAAGAGTGGGAAACCTCCCAAATTGGCATAGGATCCAATGCTGTTGGAGGCATTTAATTCCGCAGAGATATTGATACCGGCTGGGACATTACTCGGAACTCCGGAGAGCGTTACTGGTTTACCGATGAACTCAGACATCGTTGTCGGCTCGAGGGGGAGGTAGGGCCTCATCTCGATATGTTGGTTTTCATCGACACTTCCCCAGTCGCTCGAGGCACCAGAGGCACCTTCCCGCGTTGCAGCCAATTGCAGGGTAATCTCACGCGGATCATCGCTCGGATCGAGAACGACCGCATAGTAGGTGCGACCATCGATCATCCCGAGGCTTGACATACCCCAAGAATCGCGAAAGATCAGTGGATCGCCAGTTCGAATAGGTAACGCCCCTGTCTGTAATATCCAGGGATCATCGCTCCTCCCCGAACCAGTGACCTGGGCGGTAACCCCTGGCAGGGCGCGCAAGGCAGCGTTGAGATCATTTGCCGTGGCATTGAAGTTGATGGGGGTCGTCGTGACATTCTCCTTGGTGTTGTCCAAGGTCAACCTAAACGTGCCGCCCTGCGCATGGTCGATCCATATGCGATAGCCCTCGCCAATTCCCGTTTGAGCAACGAGTTCTGTCGGATCGCCAAGGGCGTTGACGAGTTTGCTCTCGGAAGTGATCTGATCCACGTTGAGGCTGGGTACCATCCAAGGTGAACCAATCGTCCCTCGCCCGGTGACGCTCACGGTATTTCCAGTGATCGCAGAGATCGCAGTACCTAACTCCGATGTCGTTGCATCAAAAGCCAGATCGCTTGACGCATGCTCGTTTCCAGCGGAGTCCGTGTAGGTTAGCGTGAAGGTACCACCGGTGGCTATGGAAAAAATTTCCAGTGCATCTATCGGTATCGCTTCAAACGTGACGATCGGAATACCCGTTCCGTCACTGATCAGTTGACTACTGTCGGCCGACACAACGGGTGCGTTGTCCGGAAGCATGATCGTCAGGGTGCCATTGTCCCGATCGGCACCCGTGATCGGATATTGAGTTCCAGCCGAATCATCCATCGATTGGCCGTTATAAAATTGAACCTGACGCGCACTGGTCATCTGCATGGTGGTCGGCTTGGTGCCAATACGTAATCTGGCACTATCGACCGCGACCTGAGATGGATTCAAGCCACGGATCAACCATGGGTCCTTGGCGGTGCCTGAACCCTCGACGCGTACGGTAATGCCGCTGAGGGCCAAGCCATTGATAGCATTCTGCAGTTGTGCTGCGGTGATGTTCCATGCCAAATCTCCTGTCTTCCGATGACTGCCGTCGCTCCTGGAGACCTCCAACGCAAATGTCCCGTCGGTGGCACTCGAGTCCATGAGGACTTGCGGCGATCCTTGTCCTAAGTAAGCAACCGTTGAGACTCCATTGCGAGTCAAGCTGCTGCTGATCAGCTGAACGGCCTCGACGTTCACGCCGTCGATGTACCACGGGTCATCCACGGTACCCGTACCATCAACACGAACCGAGATTCCTTGAAGTGCTAGTCCATTGATCCGATTTTCGAGATCGACGGATGAAATGTTCCATGCCAAGGGTGAGATCGTTGCCGAGCTGCCATCGAGAGCAGTAATCCTCAACACGAAACTGCCGGCATTGGCATCGCTAGAGATTTCCACCCCGTTCATCAGTGACAAGATGAACTGAGGTACGACAGGGTTGTAGTTGGTGTTAGGAACGTTGTAGACATGGTAAACGCCTGCATCGACCAATCCTCCCATCGGTTTGCCAGGGACTGAGTGATAGACGACAGGTAGGTTGTCGATCACATTCGGATCGTCCAAGAAAACCAACCCGACCCCAGCTTCGAAATTCCCGATTGGAAGATCCACAGGAATACTCGCTACTCGCAGAGCACTCGCGGATTGGATCGAAAGATCGGTCTGAGTACCAACAGCGATGCGTCCATTGCCTTGATACGATGCTCGCAATCCTAAGTCCGCCCGAGCGATGGCGGTGATGATTTCGTTGGCTTGCGATTCTGCCGAATCGGTCGCTAGTTTTACGGCGAGAGTCCCTTCGGGCCAGTTGCCATAGAGCATTCCATTGGGCGTAAAGACGAATATTTTCGTCAAATTGCCCCTTTGAATGGAAAACGACTGGTATGCGTCCAACCCGCTTGGCTTGTCATCGCTGGTCAGAGGAATTTCCATTCCTTTAAACGTTGCCGTCAGATGGGCCAGCGCCTCCTGAACGGCTGGATTGGCTGCCTCGGCCTGCGCAGCACTCACCGCGAGCCGAATCACTCCGGGATCGTTGAGATCAACGATCGCCCAAAACGAATCGCCATCTTGGAGGGTCGCGGACGCATCTGTAACGCCGGAGTGAAAAACGAGTTTTTGGCCATTGGTGACGGGAACGACCGGAGGGGTTCGGGTGATGTTCTCCCCGGTCGCGTCGAGGGTTTGAGTCCGAAGATCGATTTGACCTTGATCCAGGTCGATTGCCCCGATCGGATAACGTACCCCCGATTCGCTTTGGAGATAGGATCCACCAAAGAGATTCAGAGGGTTGTTGGATCCATCCAAGAGTTGAATCGCTAACGGATAGGTTCCCGACTCCGATTCGACAACCTTCACGCGATACGTTGTTTGCGGGTCAAGTTCCACGAGTTGCCCGCTGGTGGGGATGTAGCCTAGAAACCGATTTGCGGCCGGAGTGAACTGAACGGAATCACCCTCTTCAAACAGCGGCGTTGCACCATCCGGACCATTTGCATCCGAGAAGAGTATCAAAGACTGTTGTTGTTTATCGCTTCCGGTCTGAGTCACCGGTATGGCCAGGTTGGTGCGGGTGTTGGTGAGAGTGGGGTACGCACTTCCGAATGGAATGAATTTCCGTGCGAGCGCATCCTCATAGTTGGATGCAAATTGGAGTTCGTAGGTATTGTTAGATTTGGAAGTAACGATCAGATAATACAAACCCTCGGGAAGTCCCGGGATCGTCCCTTCCAGTTCGCTGAAGAGTGCAACGGCAGCACCTGTTTGGTAAATAGGGTTGCCAGAAAATGTGACCTTGCTCGCGGATACATCGACGGCGAACATGGGATTGAAGGTAGTATCGGGAGGTGGTGGCGGAGCTGGAGTTTTAGGCGAGGACTTGATCGCAGTGACTTGTCCGTCAATTGTCACCGTGACATGGGTTTCGTTAATGGCAAACGCTGGAGCGAATCCAACAGTTCCGTCTCGATAGACAGCGGATGAAGAGGTGGTGCTGCTGCTGTTGGTTGCTTCGGCGGTGATGCTGACCGCACCTTGGCTACTAATCAGGGAATTTTGGTCGACATAAATGGTGGATGTAGTGGACTGCTGACTCCAAGCAAGCGAGATTGCTTTACCTGCAGGGTTCGTTTTGCCTGCTCCGGTGTTCATGGTCGATTTAGCGGTCAGACTGATCTGGTTTTCCACCTCGGTCGATATCGAGATATCCCCATCGGAGGCAACGATTGTGTTGCCGATATCGATCGTGGCTTCTGGGTCTGTAAGAAACAACCCCAAGCTCAAAGCTCCCGTTTTCTTTTGTCCAAACCATCCCAAGTCATGTGTGTCACCCTTATTAAATCCAGCCTGAAAAACAGACGCGGACACCGCCTTGCCGACAGCGCTGGCATGGGCATCCGCATCGATGATGACCGAACTCGAACCGAGGATTTTGGTGCCGGGTATCGATGGATCCTGTGATTGATTGATTGATTGAGATGTGCGCTTTGGGTCTCCAGTCTTGGAACGTCAGCGGCAAAGAAAATATCGATGAGGGAACCGGCGATGCTGCCGCATAGACCTTCCAAGCTTTCTTGACTTGATCCAAGAAGGCCGATCCCTTTTCCAGTTGGTGATTGCCATTTTCGGTCTGGAGCTTGACGTCACCCCCATCAATCGTGACGCCACTGAGGATGGTAATTTCGGCGGGAGAGGTGAATGCATTGATCAGGTTCTCCACCATATTGGCGGCGGAGAAATACGACTGCGTCAACATATCGTGGCTAGCCGTGATAGTGATCGTCCCATCTTTGGAGTCGTCAATTCCGTTGGCCAGGAGTTCTGCACGGTCTGAGATAAAGACCTTGGTGTGGGCATCCAAATCGATATTCCCAGCGCCACCGGTAGTACTGCTCGTATCGATACGGATCCCTCGGTTGACATAGATTTCATCGGCAGCGATCGAGATGCTCGCTCCAAGGGTGGCGAGGTCGGATGCGAACGTAACCCTGGATCTCGCGCCAGCAGGATAGCCAGCGTCGTAGGAGTATTGGTTGGACGACGAATCGAATTGGAGATCACTGAGACTCCCAACAATCAGATCTCCTGCCAGCAGTGCCCGTGTTTCGAGTCCCTCGATGACCAACCGCCTAAGGCCAATACGCCTCGAGCGCTGCAGATTCTTAACTTGAGTTGCCTTAGCTTGAGCGATCCATTTGCGTAAAAGCCTATTCTTCTGGAACATACTTGGTCTCCGACTTTGGCTCTCCGTTGGAATCATAAGATAGAGAAATCAGGAACCAGCAATAATACTGAGTTCCAGTAAAAAAAGAAAAATGATTCTTCGAGAAATTTAGTGGGTAGGTGCGTGAAACCACGCCTTTAGCGTAATCTATAGGCATGAAAGAAACAACGATAAACCACTACCACGCATTGCTCGGATTGGATCAAAACTGAAAGGTGACTTCGGTCGACTTTCAACCGGCGAGCAAGTCGGTTTGATATATCAATCGCAACTAAGAATCAGCCATTTTCGCAGGTTGGCTGGGGTGGTTGCGATTCGTTGATCGCAACTATCAGTCTTTCTGATTAGAGTTGGACACTCGATTCCAATTCTAAAAAACGCCTCGCTGTAGATTTTCTAGCTTCTACAACGAGCCTTGACTCACGGGACTTGCATTCCCGATTGCCCAAATTCAATCCTGATCCGTTTGCTGCCGCTTCGCAAGATTCGAAGTCAACTTCTCGTCAATGCAGTTGCCTGTGGCAACCTGTTAACCAGCATGTCGCTTTCCCGCCATTAGCAGCCGAAAAGCGACAGCACCCCAATATGGACCTGGTTCCGACCAATCCTGCTGGCTCAGACCGATTCCCATTCCACAGTTTGGAACGATAATTCCCTCTCAAGTCGATGATTACCAACGAATTCCAACGTCCACAGGCATGGACTGTCGTACTTCTGTTCCTAGCGTATTCGATTCCCAGCCGCTTTCTGATCAGTTGTCGTCAATGAGCAACCTTAAAGATTCTAAACACTTGCTTAGTTTCTTTTGATCGATTGCAGGTCGAGGGGTATTTGTCTGCAACGGTATCGTCATCAAGATACCCTGAGTCGAGAAAGCCAATGTGTACCCGAGACTGTACATGGTACTCACGAGCGTTCGCTTAGCCTCATCTGAAAAGTACACCTTGCATCTATCACGAGCTTCCGTCCTTAGTAGAAAAGCAGCATCGAACTCCTCATCACCGACTTCCACTTCGCGCACAAAGCCGATTTTTTTGCTAATGCGGGTGTCGAAGTTTTCCTTTCGTAAGTCGAGATAAAAAAACGGCCTAGCTGAATACATGAACATATTCAGGACAAAAGGTTGACCGTCATTTGGTCCAAGGTATTTAATCGAAAACCCGGCATCTCGGAACACACCTTCGATTTGGCTGTTGCTCTGTTTGGAAATGGTCGCGATATTAAGAACAACTGGGGCTAACGCTTTGATTCGCTTTTTATCACGGTTAATTTCCATAATCAACCAGGGAATCAAAACGACGAAAAGTAGGCCGACAAAAAGTACAATATACTCATACATGTGATTTGAGGATTCCGCGGTGCAAAAACAATCCTTCGCATTGCGACGTAGCGATTCTAAAGCTTGCCGCAATAGTCGATAGCGGTTGCGATTTCTGTTTTGAGTCGCCAACGATCTACGATTCGATCGATGTAGCCATGCGCAAGCAAAAACTCGCTCGTCTGAAATCCCTCAGGCAACTCAATTTTGATCGTGGCTTTGATCGTTCGAGGACCTGCAAAGCCAATCAATGCCTTGGGCTCGGCAATGACCAAGTCGCCTAGACTCGCAAAGCTCGCGGCGACGCCACCCATTGTCGGGTTGGTGAGGACGCTGACGTAAAGACCGCGGTTCGCGTGGTAACGCGCCAGTGCCGCTGAGACTTTTGCCATCTGCATTAGAGATAGGATCCCTTCGTGCATACGTGCTCCACCGCCGGAACCGCTCACGATAATAAGTGGCAGCGAGTATTCCGTCGCCCTCTCGATTAATCGAGTAAGACGTTCGCCAACGACCGAACCCATACTGCCCATAATGAAAGCGGAGTCGGTCACAGCGATCGCGACCCTACGAGCTCGAATCATTCCGGTTCCACACATAGCCGCATCTGTCAAACCAGTTCGCAGTTGTTCTGCCACCAATCGTTCGGCGTAGCGTTTTTTATCCGAGAAGTTTAACGGGTCGGTCGGTAAAATATGCTCGTCACAAATTTCAAACGTGCCCTCATCCAACAACTGTGCAATCCGCTCTCTTGCAGAGACGTACATGTGGTACTTGCACTTCGGACAGACATTCAAGTTGCGTTCGACTTCCTTGCGATAGATTGAATCGCCGCAGCCAGGACACTTAATCCATAGTCCTTCTGGCACGCCTCGTTTCTGGGCTGTTGGGGTTGAATCGGAAGTCGTCGGCAATTCTACGGCGGACATCAAATTTGAATTCCTAATCATTTACCAAAAGGATTGGCTCTTTGGGGTAGCTCTGCGCTCGATCCTGTTCGGCAGCCAGGACCAACAAGAGTTCCGATTGTATCGTGCGTGTCGGAATCTATCACTTCCCAAGAGCCGTTGTCGCACTCCGATTTCCAAAGGTCTACAAGATCGGTTTCTTTTAATTTAGCCGCGATCAAGCTTGCGAGCGGTTCTGGAATCACGACCGCGATCGTCTCATTTGCGTGCTTCCTGCAAAGTTTTATGATCAATTTCTCCACGCGAGCTTCGGCTTCTGCTACTGTTTCGCCTCCCGGCGGGCAAAACGAACGCGGGTTTTCCTGAAGCTGCTTGAAGAGTCGCGGTTGCTGACGCTTGAGCTCATCAATCAATTTACCTTGCCATAACCCGTGATCCAAATTGCGAAAGCAATCGCACACTTTCCACTTAGAACGAGTTTGCTCGGCTATCTCTCGTGCTGTACTCTGAGCCGATTCACATGGTCCACAATAGACAGTTGTAATCGGTAATTTGGCTATTTCAATCGCGATGCGATGAACTTGCTCAACCCCTGATGCAGAAAGCGGCATGTCGAGACTACCCTTGATTCGCTCTTGCTCGTCGAAAAGTGTCGATCCAGGACGCACAACAACTACATTACACATAAACTAAATTTCCGAAAAGGAATCGATACGATAGAGTCCGTATGCATCACTTTAGTTCTGCATTTCACGACGCAATCGAGTCATCGCCTGGCAGTAATCTGCTTGGCGAAAGAGTGCAGAGCCTACGACAAGCAGGTCCGCTCCATTGGCCGTACACTGGCCAACCGTTGTTTCATTCACGCCACCATCTACTTCCAAAAGCAGATCGGCACCATATATTTTTCTAAGTTCCGATAGGCGACTCAATGCGATCGGATTGAACGCTTGCCCGCCAAAACCAGCCTCGACACTCATGACTAACACCAAATCACAATCGCCCACGAAAGGCGAAACCAGACTCATCTCGGTCGAAGGGTTAATCGCCAAACCAGCCGCAACTCCTTGAGAACGAAGCTCGACGAGCAAGGCACTCGGTTGCTTTAACGCTTCGATGTGAAACGTAATCAAGTCTGCGCCAGCGTCCACGAATTGCGGTGCATAGGTATTTGGATCACTGATCATCAAATGCACATCCAGCATCAGATCTGTAACTTTGCGAAGGGCCGCCACGATCGGCATCCCGTAACTTAGGTTCGGAACAAAATTACCATCCATTACATCCAGATGGAGGCATTCGACGCCTGCCTCTTCCAATAAGCGAACTTCCCTTTCCAAATTGGCGAAATCGCACAACAAAAGGGAAGGGAGTAACGTAGGACGCACTCCACGCATGGTCGCAATTGTCTTGGTGACTCGAGAACTAGGCTCGGACATAGATGAAATCGGAGAGGACTAAGGGAAGGGTTTGACCAAAAGGACTTCAAACCCCTTTTTTAGGAGTCTTTAAGATAGGTACTGTGAGGTGCTTTCGACAAGAGCCAATGCAATTATCTCGCGTCGAATGCATAAATCTCCTTCCGAATATTGGGGCGTTTGAATGAACAGAGCGATCCATTCGCATGCCATTTCTTCTCTAGCGGATAAGGAATGATTATTGAAATGATTTTATGGGTGGCTAAGCTGACTTAAAGCATGAGCCTCCCCGATTGGGGGTAGGAACGCCTCATTGAGTTGCAGTTCCCACCCCCTGCTACGCCTCCGAACCGTTTCCCGGTGTTCGACTGTACTGCTACCCGGAAGGCATACGGCAATCGAACCGACTCGATACCTGTCTGGACAAGAGTTGTTTGCACAACTATATTGATCGGAATGAGTTCCCATTCAAAAAAGTCGCAGGCAGGTAGATTTGACTCGCTGGAACAAGAGGTGTATCTGAACCTTTGGCGAACCTATGACCGGTTGCGCTCGATCGAAGAAGAGGTATTTGGCCCGATGGGAATCACGTCTCAGCAGTACAACGTTTTGCGTTTGCTGGCTGTTCATCACCCAGAGCCAGTTCCAACGTTAACGATCGCAAATCGGATGATATCCAGAGCGCCTGACATCACTCGTATGTTGGACAAGTTGGAAGCGTCGTCATTGATACAGCGGGTACGGCCGTCTGAGAATCGTCGAATGGTATTGATCAGCATTACTGCTGGAGGCCTAAGCTTATTGGGGGAGATTGCGGAACCTCTTCGGCAATGCCATTCCAAACAGCTGGGACATTTGAATAAGAAGGATCTTGCTCTATTGGTTGGGCTTTTGCGAGATGCTCGCAAGCCTCATGAGCAGGAAAAGAACACTTGGTCCTAACTCTAGTTTTATAGGCTTTGTCAACTCGATGAATCCGGTCAACAACGTAAATTTAGCAGTGCAATTCTTCTTTCAGATTGGAGTCATTCTGATTTTCTGTCGGATTGTTGGCTTAATTGCGAAACGATTTGGGCAGCCTCAAGTAGTCGCTGAGATGATTGCAGGTGTTTTACTTGGTCCCTCACTTTTTGGTTTACTCTTGCCGGAGTGGCAGCAAGCGATTTTTCCATGGGACAAACAGCAAATTGCAAGGGATACACAGGCTTATCTCTTCCCTGCAGCGCAATTGGGACTTGCTTTGTATATGTTCGTGGTCGGTTTGGAGTTTCGAGTTGACATTGTGCGCAGTCACTTCAAGAGTTCGCTTGCCGTATCGTTGGCTGGGATGATTGCACCGTTTGTTTTGGGCACCGGGCTTGGCTGGTTTTTTTATCACTGGACTGAATTATTCCCGAAGGAAACCAAGCTATCGGAAGCAATGCTGTTTTTAGGTGCTTCCTTGTGCATCACTGCATTTCCCATGTTGGCTAGAATCATCCATTTTAAGGGACTTGCTGGAACGCTGATGGGAACCGTGGCGATTGGCGCTGGTGCCATCGACGACGCGATGGCATGGTGTTTACTCGCAGTCGTCCTTGCGAGCTTCGATTCCAATTTGAGCCACGCTTCGTGGAGTATTGCGGGCGGTGTGTTGTTTGTTTTGGTCGCGTTGTTGGTTGTGCGTCCGTTGTTGGATCGTTGCAAACGGTGGTGGATTGCCAAGGATGAGACGTTGACAGAATCCGGGCTGGTGATGGGGCTTGTGGTTATGGCTTTTGGTGCATGGTTTACTGACAAGCTCCAATTGCATGCAGTTTTTGGTGCTTTTGTTATGGGAGCATGTATACCCCGAGGAGTTATTGCCAGAGATTTGATCGCGAGGATTCAGCCATTGGCAGTTGCGTTACTATTGCCGATATTTTTTACCTATTCCGGCCTCAACACCAAGATTGGTTTGCTCGATACCACCTACCTTTGGGGAATGTGTGGATTGGTTCTTTTTGCAGCGGTTGCAGGTAAGTTTGGTGCGTGCTGGTTAGCGGCCCGAATGACCGGATTGCCTCAACGCGAAGCGCTTGGAATTGGAACACTCATGAACGCCCGCGGCTTGATGGAACTCATCATTATCAACATTGGCCTCCAGAAGGGGGTGATTAGCGAAGCACTCTTTGCAATTTTGGTAATAATGGCTGTGATCACAACTCTCATGGCGTCACCTTTGTTTGACGCACTTGTTGGAAAAACGGACAAATCAGTCGCATCGGAGTAGGCTAGGAGGCCAGCCGTTTGTTGCAATTCTGCGACATGCCCTACTGAGGACATGTCCGGCTGAGGACAGTCGGACCTACGTGTGTTACATTCTGATTTTCGAAAGAGAGCCGCCATTGAGCAAATCCAACGTATTGGGCTGGCACTGGTTAGTTGATTTTTTTCAGTGCGCCCATTTGCCAACGGAGTCGACAATTCTGGAGACGATTCTCGTGACTGCGGCTGAAATGGCGGGTGCTACGGTCGTGCAAAGTTGTTTTCACCAATTTTCACCCTATGGCCTTTCCGGCGTCGTTGTAATCGCCGAGTCGCATTTGGCAGCTCACACATGGCCCGAACATCATTCCATGTGTATCGATCTTTTTTCATGCAGTGACAAGATCCATGCTCAGGTTGCTATCGACTACATCGCAGAGAAAATTCAAGCAGGGAAGGTCGATCAACGCCATATCCTGCGCGGGAATTTGCTAGACTAGGCTTAGTCGTACCAACGCGACGATCTAGCTCATTGACCAATCAGTCCGCACTAGGAAATCCCAACTATGGTTTGTCGCACCGAAGGAAATCTTGAGTTGCGACCCATGATGGCAAACGACGTTTCTATTGCGTTGCGCATTATTCATGACTATGACGAGGACGACGCAGACGAAGCGCAGGAAACGTATCGCAGGGGAATCGATGGCCAGTATTGTTTGTGTGAGAACCGCGTCGTTATTGGCGTCGTTGGGGCTAAACACATTCCTGACACAGATGGTGCGTTTGGACTTTCCTGGACCTATTTACAACGCGATCATCGACGCTCGGGCAAAGGTACTCGAATGCTGAATTGGATGATTGAGATCATGAAAGAGCAAGATGCACGCAAGGTATTCGTGCATGCGAGCGATTACATCGATCCGACGGATGGTGATATCTACCGCGATGCTCGAGATTCCTATTTGCAAGTCGGATTCGTCCAAGAGATTCGTCAATCGGATTACTATGCGCCGGGCGAGTCGATGTTGGTTTACGGTATGCGGTTGTCTCCCCGTGAGGTTGTCAATGTGGTTCTCAATCTGCAAGAGATCAAATTGACCGACGTTGACGAGATTCCAGAGACCAACGATGCGTACTGGTTGGCGTGGGAGTTAGTTGCGCAAGGTCAAGGGACGAAGCCTCAAGACTTTCAACGCATTTTTGACGAAGTGCGGGGCTGGGGAGGCAGGACGATCTACATGGCGTTTCC
Source organism: Pirellula staleyi DSM 6068 (assembly GCA_945900945.1). Classification (GTDB taxonomy): domain Bacteria; phylum Planctomycetota; class Planctomycetia; order Pirellulales; family Pirellulaceae; genus JBKCUI01. Next base: position 2,553 of record CAMDKL010000037.1, on the reverse strand, counting down.
GTCCGACGTGGCCAATGCATCAACGCTGGTTACGTCGGCAAGATTCAAAACTTCCGGACGATTAATCGACTACTACGAAGACGGTATCGATGAAGTGCACTACCGTTACGATTTCTAACGCAAAACAGACTACGGACTATTTAACTTCAGTCGGGTTTTGTTGTTTTAGAATGATGTTGTTTTGCGATGATATCGTACAGGTCCAGCTCTTGCCTACCAGCTAGCATCGCAAACAGTTCTCTAATTCTTCGAAAAGCATCCGATAATCCGACTCCAGCTCCCTGTTCGATATCCCCTCCCCTTAATACATAGAATCCTGGTTCAGCCGCTACGAAGGAAGGACCATCTTCGAATCGCATCAGCGGATCTATTTGCAATTCACTTGAGAGCGAGCTTGGTCGCCCACCTGTCAACGATACGATTGCATCGCATTGCATTTCGACTGTCGAGTCATCATCTCGCAAAAATTTCAAGAGATATTGTCCCAGGTCATTTCGCTGAATCAGCTCTACCCCGAGCGATTCGAGAACTACAATATTACCCGGTTGCCGACCACGTATTGATTTCAATACGTTTTCTATACCGAGGCTGTCATGTCGCCTATCCGGGCGAATAACCCAGGTCAAGCGACTGTTTTCTGCGTCTCCGAATTGCTTCCAATATTCGATTGCGAATTGTCCCGCTCGAACCGATTGGCCCACAAGACATACATGCTTACCAAGAACGGACTTAGCTTCGAATTTGCGGTCCAGCGGAGTATGCAAAAGAAACGAATCGCGAAGAGGAGTCTCGCCGATCGCAAGTCCACCTCCCGGCCCAATTCCAGATAGTTTCTGAGCTGCCCCGCGACAATCAATCACCACATCGGCACGCGAAACCCACGGCCCTCGGTGACGACCCTCGACCAGGATTCGGAACTCATCGTTGCATCGCTCTTGCCGCTCGATCGCATCTGAAACGAAGGTACGATAGCGAGATACATCCGAAACAGGGTTTAAAAAATGGATGTCATCGAACAGCAAGTCGGTCTTTGCAAGCGGCAGCAAATACTCTTCTGCAAATGTCTTGCCAGTAAAGACGTCTTTCGGGTTTCTCCTTACGTATTCAGGATGTTGTGCTGCGATCGCAGCATGCCCCATCGAGGTCGTGCATTCCTCAACCGTCACATCCAGTAGTCGATTGTGCCAATCCAGCATGCGATGAGCGACACGCCGCTGTTCAAAGATTGACACAAAATAGCCGAGAAACCGCGCATAGATCGCTGCCTCGATACCGACAGGGCCGGCACCTATAATAGCGATCGTCGCAGGGCCTTCCACTTCGGGATCCCAATCCAATTCCTTCATGGCAACGGCACATCTTCCAAAGCGAATTCGACCGTTTGCTCCACCACCGTTCCCGGCGCACGAACCATTAACTTGCAGCCCTCTAGACCTTTTTCGATATCGAAAAGGTAGGACAATCCAATCTCATTGTCGTTCATACGCGTCGTCGACCAACCAACATGCTCAATCCGTTTGTTTTGAGGGTCCATCAAAAAAGCTTCGTGCGTATTCGTCCAACCGCGAAACGCTTCTGCTGACTGCCCTGGCGAGTTGAGGGACAAACCAACCAATACCTCGTAAATATCTCGATTCTTTCGTGCCTTTTCGAAGACCACTTTGAGGTTACCCACCGACGCCGTTTTTTTTCCTTCCGTCATTAATTCATCAAACTCAAGCGTGGCTGGCCTTCCAGGTATCGAGACGAAGACTTTACCGTTCCATCGAATGATCTTCTTTGCCCTTCGTTCCGGAAGAATGAAATTCAATGCGACCTGCAATTGCGATCCACCCGCAGGAACAAACTCCGTTTCCTGAGCATTCATTTTGGATTGCAGCACTTGCCCGTCGTCGCAAATCAATTCCAAAGCCTCCAGTGGGAATTTGACAAAGACGGGTACAAGCCTAGGCTCCCAAGACAATAGCACCTGAATTTGAAGTGTGCTCCGCGCTGGATCTTGAAGCTGATAGGTTTTCTGTACAGTCAATGGTTCCAGGCGAAAGACCCCCGAATACCCGGCAGCCGCGATCCGCAGCGGTGCATTGACTGCTCGTGGAATGAGCTGAAAGGTTTCGCCGTCTCCACCATTGACGGTCAAATCAAGCTGATCGACAACCTCATCAAACGCTTCCCAAAAGGGGGTCTCATCGAAGTCCGTAACGACATCACGATTTAAATTGGGAGCGTCACCTAGTTGAATGGTATTGCCCGTCTGCTCTGCAATCTTGGTCAGCGCTGTGCGCCCGGACATCGAACCGCTCAGCGTAACCGTAGATGGCAGAGTAAATTCTTGCATTTCCAACCCCTCAAGCGAATCGCGAAGACGCTCCATTCTCATTTTCCACTCGGCTGAAGCATCGGTACCGATAGGTGGTAAAAACTCGATAACCGAAGTACCCAGTGCAATCAATTCCGCTTCTGCAGAATTACGAGTGGCTTGTTTCGCTGAATCTAAATCGACCGAAAGCTTTGCGACCTTCGTTTCCAAAACATCGCGTTCCATGTTGGGTC
>CAMDKL010000036.1 GCA_945900945.1 Pirellula staleyi DSM 6068 | reverse complement strand
CGTGCATCGGAATTGTCGGAGAATGGATTCGCGACGAACTTCTCAGCCGTCAGTTCTGGACGGTTCAGATAGCCGCGTGCCAAACCAGCCCCGCCAATGTAGAGTTCACCCGACACGCCGATCGGCACTGGATTTCGCCGTGCGTCCAGTACGTAAACCTGTGTATTCCCAATCGGACGTCCAATCGGTATCGATTCCTGTTCCGGTGCAACTCCTGATGGTATCCGAAAACACGTGCTGAACGTCGTACTCTCCGTCGGTCCATAGCCATTGATCAATTGCACATGGGCACCCAGCGTTATCTGTGCCTTGCAAATGTGCGGAACGGACAAAGCTTCACCACCGGTTAGAATTTCCTCGACGCTGCTCAGAGCCTGCGGGTAATGTTCGACCACCTGGTTGAGAAATGTCGATGTGAGCCATAAAGTAGTGGCCAGATTTCTTTTAAGAAGGTCTTCCAGTTGCTTAAGGTCCGGGACACCGACGGGAGTAACAATTAATCTCGCACCATGCAACAACGCGCCCCATAACTCAAAGGTTGAAGCATCGAAGGATGGCGTCGCCAACTGCACGAAGACTCGGTCTGGTCCAAAGGATGCGTAGTTGCTCCCAAATACGAGACGCGCGATGGACGGATGTTGAATCCCGACGCCTTTAGGGATGCCCGTCGAACCAGAGGTGTACATGACATAGGCGAGGCTTTGGGCACTGAGATTGACCTCTGGGTTCGAACGGACGAAGTCCTGAAGATTCAGGGTGTCGTTATCTAGGCAGATCACGGTGCTGTCGGTGATAGGCAGGCGGCTCTGTAGTTGCCGTTGTGTGAGAAGATATTGGATCGCCGAGTCGCCGAGCATGAATTCCAGCCGCTGCGGTGGGAAATCCGCATCCAACGGTACGTAGGCTCCGCCAGCTTTGAGAATGCCCAGTATGCTGATGACCAGTTCCGCTGAGCGTTCCACGCACAAGCCCACTAGCGTTTCCGTCACAACACCCATACCAATCAGATAGTGAGCTAGCTGATTGGCCCGCTCATTCAGTTCACGATAAGTCAACTGCTGATCTTCAAAGACCACCGCGACGGCATCCGGGGTCCGTTCCACTTGCTCCTCGAACAGCTCATGGACGCATTTGTCCCTGGGATAGTCAACCGCAGTGTCGTTCCACTGTACCAACAGCTGATGACGTTCCGGTTCCGTCAGCAATGGCAATTCGCTGATGCGTTGATCCGCGTCTGCCACGATCCCTGCCAGCAATGTCAAAAAGTGACCCACCATGCGTCCGATCGTGGTACCATCGAACAGGTCGGTGCTGTAGACAATGCTACCGCTGAGTGTCTTCCCCCGCTGCCACACGTGCATCTCCAGATCAAACCGCACCCGCTGGCTGCTCGATGGCAATCGCGATACCTGCAAGTTCTCTAACGCCAACTCCCTGTCCGAAAAACTCAGCAATTGGAACAGCACCTGGACGAGCGGACTGCGATTGAGATGTCGGTCGGGCCTCAGTTCTTCGACCAGCTTTTCGAACGGTAGATCCTGATGGTCATACGCGCCCAGCGAGACCTGTCGAACACGTCCCAGCAGTTCCCGAAACGTTGGGTCGCCTGACAAGTCGGATCGCAACACCAGCGTGTTGACGAAGAACCCGATCAGCTCCTCCAGTTCTGCCTGATTGCGTCCGGCATCGGGCACACCGACGGCGATGTCTTCTTGGCCGCTGTAGCGAGCCAGCAGCGTTTGGAAGGCGGCCAGCAGTGTCATGTGCAGCGTCACGCCTGACGTTTGGCTCAACGACTTCAATTGGCCGACCAATTCCTCAGGCAGTTCGAAACTGTGCTGAGCGCCGCGATAGGTTGGCAGAGCGAGACGCGGGTGATCGGTTGGCAATTCCAACACGCTCACACCGTCCAGTTGCTGACGCCAATACTGTAGCAGTTGATTCAGGCGTGGGCCTTCGAGTTGGCTGCGTTGCCAGATTGCATAATCGGCATACTGCACCGGCAAGTCTGGCAGGGTCAATTCTGTTCCGCAGCAATTGGCTTCATACAGAAGCTCTAACTCTCGCCATAGGACGCCCAATGACCAGCCATCGCTCGCGATATGGTGCATGGTCAGCAATAGTACATGCTCGTCCTCCGACAGACGCAGCAGGGTGGCTCGCAGCATCAGGTCGCTGGTCAAATCAAACGGTCGCTCGGCTTCCTGCCGACAGCGTTGGACGATCTCTGCTGCCTGGGGTTCCGACTCCAACGAACTGAGATCTTCAACAGGTAATTCAAATCGCTCACTCGGCCAAATGACCTGCACAGGCTCTTCATCGAACATGGCGAAGTTCGTGTGTAGCGGTTCGTGCCGCTGCACTACTTCTTCCATCGCCCGCCGCAGAGCCTCCACCGCCAGGGGGCCTCGCAGCCTCAGCACGGACGGCATGTTGTAGGCCGTCCGTTCTCCTTCCGTCTGCTCCAGGAACCAAAGACGCTGCTGAGCAAATGACAGCGGTAGCCGATCGAGCTGTTCCCGATCAATCCCCTTCAAAGCGGTGTGCAGCGTTTCCAATCCACCGCTACGAAGGCTCGTAATTGCGATTGATAATTCGGCGATCGTGGGAGCTTCGAACAGTTTCCGCAGTGGCAGCATGACCTGCATCGCCGAGGCAATCCTCACGTTCACCCGGGTGGCCAGCAGGGAGTGACCGCCGAGAGCGAAGAAGTTGTCATGGATACCGATCTCTTCGATACCGAGCACATCACTCCAGATGGAGGCGAGTTGCTGCTCAATGGGGTTGCGAGGTCCTACATAGCCTGTGTCCAGTCCCGGCCGTGAATCGCTTGGGGCTGGTAGAGCCCGACGGTCGAGCTTGCCGTTAGAGGTCAGAGGCAGAGCTTCCAACATAACGAATCTGGACGGAATCATAGAATCAGACAGCTGAGTTTTTAGATGGCGTCGAAGTTCGTTCGGTGTAAGCGAGTGTCCTAATGACGGAACGACCCATGCAATCAATTGAGATTCTCCTTGTGCATTCGACACGGCTCCGACGTGGCAGCCGCGCACGCTTACGTGGGTTGACAAAAGGCTAGCGATCTCTTCGGGTTCGACTCGAACACCGCCAATTTTCACTTGGTCATCCAGTCGGCCTCGGATGTCCAGTAAACCATCTGGCCGGTAGCGGCCCAGGTCTCCTGAGCGATACCATAAATCGGTGGGATCCTCCCGAAATGGATTTGGGACGAAGCGTTCTCGAGTTTGGTCTGCATTGAGGTAGCCAAGACTGCGGAACGGCGTGCGAATCATGATCTCGCCAAGTTCGCCAATACCGCACCGACGACCTTTGTCGGTGAGTATGAGCAATTGCGTTTGCGGGAGTGAACATCCAATGGGCTGGATGCCGACACCAAGCTCATTTCCCAATGGAACTTGATACCATGACTTGGCCAAAGTCGTTTCTGTTGGTCCGTACAGGTTGATGATTTCGCCTGAGAACGATGACCTCCATGCGTCGACTAAGGACTTAGTAAGCGGTTCACCGGCCATGAAAAGCCATCGAAGAGAGTTCAGCGAAACAGCGGCAGGAACATTGCTCAGCCACATTCGCAATCGAGACGGCACTCCATGAACGATCGTAATGCTGTTCCTCTCCAACCAAGGCCAGAGTTCATTCGGGTCGTCAACGGATTGTTCGGAAAGGCATAATGTTGCGCCGCTCGTGAGTGGTAGAAAAATTTCCCGCAATACGACATCAAACGAAAGTCTTGTCACATGCGCCACCCGATCCGTCGGCCCGATAGCAAATTGATTGCGTTGCCAATTGACAAAGTGACTCAGACCTTGGTGGCTACCGACGACACATTTGGGACTACCCGTTGTGCCTGATGTAAAAAACATGTACGCAGCATCGTCCGTGAAACCGTGTGATGATCTCGGTACAACATCTGCGCGGTCAACTCCTCGACGAGTCAACACTTCTCCATTCGCCTTAGCAATGCGCACAACAACTCGGTCGCCCTCAAGCGAATCGTTATTACGCTTCTCTTCACCGACGATCGCCAGCAGATGACTTCCTGTCTGATCGAGTAATAGCTTCTGACGTGCAATGGGTAGCTTCGGGTCGATGAGAACCAGAACCGCTTCGCTCTTCAACACTCCGACGATAGTGCTAATCAAGCCGAAACTTGGTTCTCCGCAGACGGCAACGACATCACCTTTTCCAGTTTTACATGCGTATAACGCGATAGCGAAACTGCTGGAGGCCTGGTCGAGTTCCCGATACGTCCATCTCGAAGATCCTTGACAGACTGCAACCTGATCGGGCGCATTTTTCGTGATTACCGCGATTTGATCACTGATATTAATCTGCTTAGTGGCCACCAATGCAATTTGTGGATCAGGAAGTAGTCTACGCGATGCGAGAGTAATCAACGAGTACGAGTCAATCGTACTGTCCGGTGCCGTGACGACCTGTTCGAGTAAAAAACGATATTGGTCCAGAATGCAAGCCATTCTATCTGGATTGAACAGATCTGCGTTGTACGACAAATGCAGAAGCAACTGATTATTGCATTCACTCACATAGATCGTCAGGTCGAATTTGGATGGCCGTTCCCCAAACTCAATAAGCTCCGCGGTAACGCCGGAAGCGATCCACTTCGGCGGCTCGATAGTGACTCCGTTAAACAACACTTGCACCAGCGGACTACGACTGTCACTCCGATCCGGACGCAATGCTTCGACCAGTTTCTCGAACGGGAGATCCTGGTGATCGTAGGCGTCTAGCGCTGTACGGCGGACTCTTGCAAGTAGAGTGAGAAACGTCAGGTTGTCTGACATGTTCGTGCGCAAAGCAAGCATGTTGACAAAAAGTCCAATCATCGATTCCAATTCTGTTCGTATTCGTCCAGCAATTGGTGTCCCTACGACCACATCCTGTTGTCCCGAAAGACGACTCAACAGCAGTTGGAACGCCGCAAGCAGGGTCATAAACGGCGTCGTTCCTTCTTGTTGTCCGAGTCGCTTGATCGAATCGGTCAGCTCACAGGATAGCGTCATCGACTGACTCGCTCCCCGATAGCTCTGACGTTCCGGTCGAGGCCGGTCGGTTGGCAAGTCGAGTGTCGGCGGAGCGCCGCGAAGTTGTTCACACCAATAACCGAGCAATCCACTCTCTAACTCTCCTTGCATGCGCTCTCTCTGCCAATGGGCAAAGTCGACATACTGCATGGACAGTTCCGCCAACGGCGACGGCTTCCCGGCCTCAAAGGCCTCATACAACATCGACAGTTCGCGAAGCAATACCTGAATCGACCAGCCATCGCTCGCGATCTCATGCATGGTCAGCAGCAGTACATGCTCGTCTTCCGACAGACGCAGCAAGGACGCTCGCAGCATCAGGTCGCTGGTCAAATCAAACGGTCGCTCGGCTTCTTCTCCGCAACGCCGAGCGACTTGATCTTTTTGCTGTTGTGAATCAAGGCCACTGAGATCCTCTAGCGGTAATTCAAATCGCTCGCTCGGGCGGATGACCTGCACAGGCTCTTCATCGATCATGGCGAAGTTCGTGTGTAGCGGTTCGTGCCGCTGCACTACTTCTTCCATCGCCCGCCGCAGAGCCTCCACCGCCAGGGGGCCTCGCAGCCTCAGCACGGACGGCATGTTGTAGGCCGTCAGTTCTCCTTCCATCTGCTCCAGGAACCAAAGACGCTGCTGGGAAAATGACAGCGGTAATTGGTCGATCTGCCGATATTCATAGAGAGACATGCAGATAATATCGCTTTGATATCAAGATGCGGAATCCTTTTAGCCAGGTGGGTAGCTTGCGTAACCCGATTTTTCCGATGCTCAGGTTGGAGGGCGGCTGAACTAAGAGAAGATAGCCCAGAGAGTTGAGCTCTGTCCAAAATAAACGTGAAGTAGCTTTGGTAAAGTTAGGCATCCAGGCAAATTTTAACGACTGTAGGGGGATTGCTGGCTATCGAAACTGGGATTGGTATTTCGATACGAATTTCGTATCTAACTAGAAATACTTTTAGAAACGTCAGAGTCATCATTAGCAATGAAGTGAGACATGAGTCCAAAAGCTTTTCGCACATCCTTTTCCGTCGTGCTAATCCTGCTGACGTTTTGCAGCGCGCTCTTGGCCCAATCCCCATCGTCTGTCCCCGTACCAATTGCTTCCGAATCCTCGCTGAAAAACGCGAATGCGCCGCCATCGGTTCCATCCATTGAAAGCATGGCAGCACAAAATGCTAACAACGCAAAGAACAACGCTCCCAAAGCGATAGGCCGAATGGATCTGCCTGCTGTCGATGGCCAACAGTGGATCGAGTACGACATTCGTCCCTATACCCAGAATTTAAAAAATGTTGAGCGTCCTCAACAGGTCATCATCGACTGGATCATTCGGGAGACCGGGACAGATGTTTGGTTCAACGAACCGATGGGGATTTTAAATGCTGACCGATCCACCCTACGAGTCTATCACAACGCCGAAATGCAGAAAAAGGTTGCTCAGGTCTACGAAAAATTCGTCAATGGCTTGACAGAGCCACAAGTCTACGGGCTTCGTCTTTTCACGGTTGGTAACCCAAACTGGCGAACCAAATCCACGGGGCTAATGCGATCGACAGCCGTTCAAACTCCTGGCGCCCAAGCTTGGTTGATGCCTAAGGAAAACGCTGCGATCTTCATGGCCCAATTACGCACGCGGACCGATGTTCGGGAAATACAGGCGGTCGACATCTCCATGGTCAACGGTCAGTCACAGGCATTGGAACAATTGCGATCCCGCAACTATCTGAAGGAGTATAAACCCAATACTACTTCAGCGTGGCCCCCTTACACTCCATTCTCAGATGAAATCCAAGAGGGATATAAAATACAGGTGAGTCCGTTGATGGGTTTAGATGGACGATCCATTGACTTGATGCTCAAATGCGAGTTTGACCAAGTCGAGCGACTCAACAATGTGTCGATCGATTTGCAGATTCCCATGAGCCAACCACAAACGGTTCAAATCGACGTTCCGCAAGTTGTCTCATGGCGACTTCACGAGCGATTTCAATGGCCCTCCGATCAGATGCTTTTGCTCTCGTGCGGAGTCGTGGCAGCTCCGACAGGCCAAGTGAGCAACACGTTGCTCCGCGGTAATCCGCCAAGCCTATTTGGTCTAAACCGTATTTTGCCAACCTCACAAGGCCAGAGAACTGACGCCTTGTTCCTAATTGAATATCGCGGCCCCGCATCGACGCAACTGAATCAACCGATGGTGGCACCCTCGGGAGCCGCAGTGCCCGCGACCAACAGCGCAAATTCAAACGTATCCCGCGGTAGATACTAGTGACAAATTCGTTGAGCGCAAACTGGTTTACATGTCGTAACTGACCTTGCCATGTTTGCTGGCACGGCTAATTTTGTCTAAGCTGTACAAGCCTGCCAAGACAAACTCGACGCACGATGCTCTTACTGCTGGGTTGTCCGTTGCGTTCACTTCAAAAGCTGTTTCCCATACCGGCGGCACGTGCTTGAGTCTCTCAGCATACGCAGAACTTGGCAGCAAATCACCAACTTCGATGCGAACCCCTTTATTAAAGATCTCAGCGATTTGTCCGACGCCATGCTGGGTTGCATATTGCTCAAAAACCGACTTTATTGCGGAAGAAATGAGCGAGTCGAGAATCTTGCGTTCCGTCATTTGGTGGCTTCCCATCAAGTCGACTTCGAGTTTGCCCAACGATGAAGTGTAAAGATGGCCTAAATCGCTAATCCTCGGAACAGCCAAGGGCTCTCCCAAGAGAACGGCCCGCTGCCGCGATGAAGCGATCATCGTGCGAAAATTGGACAACGAGAATCGAGCTGATACCCCTGACGCTTGATCGACGTACTTGCTCCTTCGGGCTTGCGCGGTGATCTCCTCGATGATCTCCGTCATGAAGTATGGGATTTGGACTGGATAATCGCCACCGAGATCAAGACCACATTCTTGTTGGAGTATTTGGATTCCTTGGTCGCGATCCATGGGGTAATGCGTTTGGATGAGCGAGCCGATTCGATCTTTTAACTGCGGAATGACCTTTCCACTACGGTTGTAAGTGCCTGGGTTTGCTGAAAACAAAATGAAAATGTCCAGATCAAATCGAACGGGATATCCGCGTATTTGAACGTCGCGTTCCTCTAGAATATTGAACAATCCAACTTGAACGAGTTCATCGAGTTCGGGCAACTCGTTCATTGCAAAGATGCCGCGATGCATTCTTGGAATCAAACCGAAGTGCAACGCAGATTCAGACCCCATGCTCACGCCACCTGTCAGTTTCGACGGATCAATTTCGCCGATGACGTCGGCAAACTTGGTGCCAGGTGCAAGGCGTTCGACGAAACGTTCGGATCGGTGCCACCATCCTATAGGGACCTGATCCGCAGTGTTATGCTTTAAAAAATCTTTTGCCGTCTTGGTGATGGGATGGTAGGGATCTTCATGAACGGGAACATCCGGAATGTCTAGAAAGGGTACGAATTCGTCCAGGAATCGGACCAGCGTTCGCATCAGGCGGCTTTTCGCCTGTCCTTTTTCCCCAAGGAACAGCAGGTCATGGCCAGCAATCAGAGCGATGTTCAGTTCCGGAATCACGGTATCCTCGAAACCGACAATTCCTGGATATAGCGTCTCGCCTGCGGCTAGCATTCGCACGAAATTCGAGCGAATTTCATCTTTTATAGGGCGACTATGCCAGCCAGATGCTTGCAATGCTGCGAGGGTAGTTGGACGTGTTAAGTTTGGATCTGACATGAGCAATGAGTGATTTCTAGGTACGGAAAGGGTGTCACCAGGTTATCCCTTTATAGCGGGCCGGCAATACACCCGAGCGCCCGCTATTGGACGTAGCTTACTTTTACGCAATACTACCGCAGGGAGTTCGTCACTGAAAAAGAGCCCGAACGCCGTCGTACGACTAGCATGGAGCAAAAAACATGGCACTTGAAAACTCAGCAATTTTAGACAATCTTAATGACTCGCAACGAAAAGCTGTCGTGCACGTCGACGGACCATTGTTAACGTTAGCAGGCCCTGGCAGTGGCAAAACACGAGTTGTCACCCACCGGATCGCACACTTGCTGGAACAAGGAATTTCACCCTACTCAATCCTTGCTTTGACCTTTACAAACAAAGCAGCGCAGGAAATGAAAGGGCGTCTAAAAAAACTGTGCGGCGACGAACCGGTTTGGCTTGGAACTTTCCATGGCTATTGTGCTCGTTTCCTACGTCGTTACGGACGCATGGTTGGGATTTCGGAAAATTTTTCCATTTTCGACGCCGACGATGCAAAAAAAGCCATGCAGCATGCGATCGTGCAAGCAGAAGTATCACTCACCCATCTCAACATTGGAGACATTGTCAAGGGAGTGAGCGGCCTGAAAAACAGGGTCGTTACGCCCGATAGTATGCAAGGCGAGCATCAATCAAGTACCGACAAAGTGCTCGCCAAAGTCTATCCCGCTTACCAAAAATTCTTGTTGCAAAACAACGCTGTCGACTTCGACGACCTGTTGATGCACACCGCCTCCATCCTGCGATCGAGCCCGGACCTGCGGAGCGAGCTTGATTCCAAGCATCGTTATATTTTGGTCGACGAATATCAAGATACCAATTTGGCCCAGTATTTGATCGTTCGGTCTTTGTCGGTCGAGTACCCAAATCTCAACGTAACTGGCGATCCCGATCAATCGATTTATGGCTGGCGCGGGGCAGATATTTCAAACATTCTTAATTTCGAACGGGACTATCCCAACGTGGTTACAGTTAGGCTGGAGCAAAATTACCGAAGCACACCTGAAATTCTTTCGATAGCCGATGCATTGATATCATGCAACACAAGACGTAAAGCCAAGCAGTTAATTCCGACGCGTGAGACGGGCACGCCAGTCAAACTTTATTCGTATGCCTCGGCACGCGACGAAGCGGACAATATTGCAGACCAAATCGTTGCAGCCGTCATGGCCAACACCGCCAAACCAAAAGACTTTGCGATTCTCTATCGAACCAACGCCCACTCGCGACTGCTAGAGGCGGCATTGCTCCGACGCAAACTCAACTATCAATTGATCGGTGGCTTTCGATTTTACCATCGCGAAGAAATCAAAGACCTGTTGGCTTATTTGCGTTTGGTATATAACCCCACCGATGACATTTCATTTGAACGGATAGTAAATGTGCCGAATCGAGGACTAGGCGACAAATCCCTTTCTACCGTTTCGGAACTGGCCAGGTCTAAAGATATCCCGATGCTGGTTGCATTGCGCGCGGTGGTTGAGCATGGATTGATGAGCAAAAAGGCGACGTCGGGTGCACGGCAATTTTTAGCTCTCTACGATGAGCTCGCGCATTTATCTCGTGGTCCCCTTTCGGTCATGATCCAACAGCTAGTTGCCAAGACTGATTATGTCAAATATCTTTCTGCCCGAAAAACGGAAACGCCCGACGAGAGTATCCAGGCAAACATCAACGAACTCATCGCTGATGCTGCAGAAATGGATCGGCAAGACACGGATGGCAACGCAATCGAGCGTTTCCTCGAACAAGTGACTCTCATTAGCGATGCTGACGGAATAACAGATCATGAAAACAAAGTGACGCTGATGACCCTGCATTCGGCTAAAGGGCTCGAATTCGACAATGTTTTTATTATTGCAGTAGAACAAGAGATATTGCCGCACAAGCGATCGATGTACGATGCGGCCCAGATGGAGGAGGAAAGGCGACTGTTCTTTGTCGGAATCACCCGGGCGAGGAACCGTTTGCAATTGAGCATCGCAAAATCGAGAGGATTCGGCAACGCGAGAATGAGTTGTGCAAGCTCGTTCCTCATGGAGCTGCCGAGATCGGAGATGGAGATCGTCGACATGAGCGAGCCATTCGCAGCTGATGACGACTTTGGCGACAACGATTTTAGCGACTCGCACGATGACGACTGGAAGTCCCAGAGTTTTCTGCATCAACGCAAACGAACAAATGGTACGACGTCAAAACGTGTACAACCTAAGATTGAAGCCAACGTCGACTTGGACGTTTCCAATGTGACTGCTGGCCCCGCCTTTGAAATGGACGTCTTAATGGCTGACTTCGGAAAGGATGATGCAGTTGCGGCCGAGCCTTTAATGCCCAATGAGTTAGGAGTGTTAGCAAGAAAGCTGGAAAGTCTAAACAGAAAGATAGCTATGGGTGCGATCAAAACGGCATCACAAGTGACCGCCGCCCTGACTCCAGAGGGGATTCCCGTCGATCGATTTGAAGCAGGAGATGTGGTTTTTCATCCGAGTTATGGGCAGGGTACCATCACATCGGTCGAAGGTCGAGGGCTTCGACGCATGGCACGTGTTGTCTTTTTGGAGGGCGATGCCAAATCGTTCCAACTGAGCAAATCACCGCTGAAGTATAAAGAATAGCCTCCGTAGCGTGTTTGACCCAGTCAGGTTTTAATTGCCGACGTGCTCGCGGATTTTTGCCGAGAAGTCGGGGCTGTCTTTATACAAGTTTGCGACGGAAGTGATGCGTGCTCTTTCTCTCGCGATTTCGAATGGTACCACCACATCCAATAGCCCAAGATCATACGCGAGTCGATCGGAATGGCCGGGCAACAGCACGCGCCAGTCGGCCGGAATGCTACCTGGTCGCAATTTATTGATATGGTCCACTAAATTGGTCGTGCAATTGTTATTGATGGTATCGTAATTTTCCGGAACCCGTTGCAGTTGATTGGCTCGTTCAAGCATATCGACCAAAAGGTTTTGGACTTGATCCGGCGTTGCGCGACCTGGATAAAGATGAACATCCACTTTGCGAGCATTGGTTCTCAACGGAATGAGATCTCGCTCGTCGCCCATGAGGTACATCAGCTGGAATTTGTTGGTAATGCCGCGAATCGGAGAATAGGATTCGCCGTAGTCTAGTCTCGCTTCTACGGAGATGATGAAATGCCGACCATCACGGAGACCAAAACTGAACATCGTATGCGCTAAAAGTGAATTGTTCTGAAAAGGAACAATCAGGAAGTCGATCTGATTGACGTCTGCAAGAGCGAAATGCATGTCGTAGTGCCGAACGTCGTAGTCCGTTTCCGAACGGTAGCGGCAGTTGCGCATATGCGTGATGGTGATATCTTCGTCTTGAAACTCCGCAAACGCAAGGATCGCAAGATCAGGGCGCCATAACCTATCGTGTCCGTTGTCTTTTTTCGAAAAAATTTTCTCGCGAGTGGAAGCCAACAGGCCAATAGAGCTGGAATCTTTAAACGGCCTCGTACAACCGAAAAGGTGGAGTAAGATTGGAATGATTAGGCATGCCGCGAGCCAAAGCCGGATCTGCACAGGTTGTTCATTAGATTTAGTTCGTTGCGTGGATTTAATCCGTTCCAATGAAGCACCAATTGGTTAAGGCCATTTCACTAATCGTATAGCAAGCAAAGGGCGTCCGCGTCAAGTGCACTGCGACGTACTCGTGTTTTACGATTGCCGATCGCACAAGTCGAAATGACCCGGATTGACGGCAACACTTGCTCCCGGATTGACGGCAACACTTGCTCCCGGATTGACGGCAACACTTGCTGAGGAGGTATAATTGTTCGAGAAAACGAAATTCCAGTAGGAAAAGCAATGAACAATTCAATTTGGCCCGATGGGGAGGTTACCGCTGAACTTCTCAATAATGTCAGGGACGGTCAAGCGGTCGCCGTCGAAGAGCTCATGGACCGGCACAGGAACTCGCTCAGACGAATGATTCAATTGCGTCTGGATCAGCGCCTGATGCAGAGAATGGATGTCAGTGATGTGATCCAAGACGTGCTGATCGAAGCCAACCGGCGACTGACCGATTATTTGAGCAACCCGGTTATTCCGTTCCATTTATGGATTCGGCAGATTGCCAAGGATCGAATTATCGATGCCCATCGGCGACATCGCGTTTCCGCAAAGCGCAGCATCGATCGCGAACAACCCCAGCCAGGCAAAGGTTCGTTCGACCAGTCGACCATTGAGCTTGCCAATCAGTTTCGCGATTTAGCACTCACACCGGCTGCGGCTGCGACGCAACGTGAATTGGCCCAACAAATGGAGTCTGCCGTGCAGATGCTTCGCGACAATGACCGAGAAATCATTTTAATGCGTCACTACGAACAGCTCGATAATAAGGAGATAGCTCAGTCTCTCGGCTTGACCGAACCTGCGTCCAGCATGCGCTACTTGCGTGCTCTCAAACGATTAAGAGAGATCATCGAGGGTATGCCAGCCCTCCAAAGGGATTTAGAAGAATGAGGCCGATCGAAGATTCCGATGAGCCGGAGTCGGAATCCGAGGAGCAGCTTGCAGGAATCGTCAGTGACCTTGCGGACATGATTCAACGAGGGGAGCTTGTAGATATTCATGAAGTCTGCAAAAAGCATCCAGATCATGCTTCCAACATTATGTTCTTGTGGGGGACAGTCCTCGTAACTGACGCAGTCGGAGGGGCTGAGGCCAAACGGATCGAAGCGTCTGCGATTAAGTCGGATTCCGGTCAATTGCAATTGAGCCTGCCCTGCACGTTCGGGGATTACGAGCTGATCGACGTCGTGGGTCGAGGCGGCATGGGAATCGTTTATCGAGCAAACCAAATCAGTTTGAATCGGGAAGTTGCGATCAAGATGATCCTTCGAGACAGATTGGCTACTCCTTTGGAAAGGCAGCGATTCTTTGCGGAAGCAAGAGCAACCGCAAAACTGGAGCACATTGGGATCGTTCCTGTTTTTGACGTTGGTGAGCTTGATGGCCGCCCATTTTTTGCAATGAAGTTTATTCGGGGCAGGACCCTATCGGACTTGATGCTCCACGAGGGTGTGACTCAAAGGCAGGCTGCGATTTATCTTGAGCAAATCGGTCGGGCGGTCCATTTCGCTCATGAGTCAGGAGTCGTTCACCGCGATATCAAGCCTTCGAATATTCTGATTGATGAACTCGGAAGCGCTAAGCTCACCGATTTTGGTTTAGCAAAGCAGGCGGATAGCGGGGAAACACTGACTCGCACTGGTGTGGTCCTTGGAACACCGACCTACATGAGCCCGGAACAAGCGAGTGGTCGGATGGGGCCGATCGGACCTGCTTCGGATATTTATAGCCTGGGGACTGTACTTTATCATGCGTTGACTGGACGGCCCCCGCATGTCGCGCAATCGCCGGTGGATCTTCTTTTGAAGATACTTGAGCAAGAACCACCTCTTCCGAGAGTTTTTGAGCCAAAAGTGGATCGAGATCTTGAGATGATCGTAATTCGCTGTTTACAGAAACCAGCCGATCTTAGGTATTCCACAGCAGAATCCCTTGCAAATGATCTGCGGGCATTTTTGAACGATGAACCCATTTCCGCTAGATCCGGGCAATTTGTTGAAATGATTGCGAGATGGTTTCGGGAAACCCATCACGCACCGATTCTTGAAAATTGGGGGCTGCTATGGATGTGGCATTCGTTGGTATTGCTCATCGCATGTATGCTGACCGAAGCCTTGCAATTGATTCAGGGAGATTCTCCAAATCGTTTGTCGTATATGCTGCTATGGATTGGAGGATTAGGAGCGTGGGCTGCAGTCTTCTGGGCGTTGAGACGACGGATGGGCCCCGTTACCTTCGTCGAGCGTCAAATTGCGCATGTGTGGGGTGCCAGTATCATTGGAATTGGGACCCTTTTCCCAATTGAATGGTGGCTGGAATTACAACCGCTGACCTTGACGCCGCTGGTTGCGATTATTACTGGCATGGTCTTTTTGATCAAAGCGGGAATATTGAGTGGTGTCTTTTACATACAAGCGCTTTGTCTTTTTGCCTCAAGTGCTTTGATGCTTGTGTTTCCGAAGATCGCCCACGTTATTCTAGGAATCGTGACCGCTGGCTGCTTCTTTTTTCCAGGTCTCAAATATTACCGACAAAGCCTCCTCGTGCCCGTTGGCGTCGATAGCCATGGGCGAGTAAAATATGGGCAGTGAAGTCGAGCGTACCCATTCCATTTGCTCCACGACTCTTGTTATTGAAAACTATGAAATTCCGAATACTTCTTGGTTTAGCGTTCTGCTCGATAATGCTGGTTTCGACAGTGCTTGCTCAACGTTCGGTAAAAAAGCCACGGCGGGCTGCGCCACCAAACTTCCAACCCAATGAGTTTTCAGGCATTTTCTTCAGCGATGCTCTAAGCCAATTACAGGGAGACATGCCTAGTGTTCAATCCTCACTGGCATCGAATACCAAGTCGGATACCGAAAGCGAAAGCAATGCAGCCGGCAGCTCCATCATCTCTGCTACCGGGAATGCCATTTGGAAAGAGATTGTTAGTTCGAGCACGATCGAGGATCTGATCAAAGAATCCAAAACGCGACTGGATGGGATGATTACCACACCCGCCAAGTTCTCTGGCGGCGTAGTAGATGCTCGGCGAGAATTCACGCTTATGGCTTCTGCCATGGCGGTGATTGCTCACTATCCCGAGGAAATTCGATGGCAGTCGTCTGCGGCATATGCTCAGCGAGTCTTCGCTCGAATGGCAGTAAACTGCAAAGTAGGAACACAGCCAGTCTTTAACGAAGCCAAGCTGCGGCAGCAAGATTTGCAAAACCTTCTCAAGGGCACCAAACTAACTGGGACCGCAGACGAAGTAAGCTGGTCGGACACAGCAGACCGCGGTCCAACAATGCAAATACTCGAGTGGGCATTGCGTGAAAACTTAATACCTTCCACCAACAATGCGAACAAATTTCGAGACAGCCAAGATGATATTGTCAAATACGCGGAACTGATCGCGATGTTTGGGAATATCATTCAACAGACAGGCATGACGGATGCCGACGATGCAGAATATAAACAGTTTGCGGTAGTCATGACACAATCCGCATTGGATGTTGCCAGAGCAGCCCGTTCGAATGACGCGGAACTTGCAAGAACCGCCGTTGGCCGAATCGACAAAGCTTGCAGCAAATGCCATGAGACCTATAGATAGCAGTTGGGCATCGGAGATAGAAATAGTATGGGAATACACTTCGTATGCCACCTTTGCAGTTATGCGCTGCACGTTAAGGACTTTCAAGCAGGTAAGCGAGGCAAATGCCCGAACTGCCAAGGTTCCTTTCGTATACCAACTTCGGACGCATCGTATTCATTGTCGCTTGACGATGGATCTGGCAATCCTGCCGTCAAATCGAATTCGCTTACGAAGAGTGAGTTAGGAAAATTATCCCAGCCCGTTTCTGATGGTACACACAAATCGGAATTGAAAGATTCGCTGAACCAAACAGGTAAGGCGATAGAGCTGCCTGCGGTATTGGCCTTGGCACTTGAGGCAAAATGGTTTGTGAGACCACCAAGCGGGGGCCAATTCGGTCCAGCCCCATCGCAATTGCTCGTGAATTGGATTGCCGAGTCTCGGGTAACTTGGGATTCGTTCCTTTGGCGAGACGGGTTAGCGCATTGGCAATTGGCGAGCGAGCTTTTGCCGGAGTTGTTTGTCAACGAGAAACCCAGGATGGCAATATTGCCGTCGCTTGGTCCAAATAAAAACACGATTACTATTCAATCCGATGCAAACAATAGTTCAGAAATCAGCCTTGCTGGCTCGTCCACTTTAACTGCTGGATCTGTGCTCAAAAAACGCTTGCAGAAGCGGCGGCAGCAATTAACGCTGATTGTTTTACTGTCCTCAATCTCCCTGATTTTGCTCAGCATTTTGATTATTGTACTATTCTTTCAAGTTGCAAAACCGTTGCCAGCAGCCTTCTTGGATAGAACGACAGGTAGTGGAAAAAGTGCGGTTCTTTGAGCCGATGTCGTTTTGGTGTCCAATCGCTATATTAGCAGTTGTATGTGTTCGGTTCACATTCGTATGCACTTACCCTCAGTTGCCATCTCGTTTCAACTATGCTCGCAATTCAATTCTCTGAACCAAAAACGCTTCGACTTATTGAAATCGATTTCCCGAGTGCACCAGGACCAGGTATGGCACTCGTCAGGACACATCGGATGGGTGTTTGCGGGACGGATATTAGCTGCTATTTGGGCAAGTTTCCGTTTTTTGATTTCCCAAGAATTCCTGGACACGAGTTGGGTGTCGAAGTGCTTGCAATCGGCGAGGGCGTAACCAACGTAAACGTCGGAGATCGATGCAGTGTCGAACCCTACATGAACTGTGGAAGCTGTTATGCTTGCAGGCGTGGTTCCGGAAATTGTTGTTCCAATCTAAAGGTTATCGGAGTCATGATGGATGGCGGACTGTGCGAGCAGTTTGTACTTCGAGCTGACAAACTGCATGCCTCTGCGACGCTCACGTTGGATCAATTGGCTTTGGTCGAGACACTTGCGATCGGATGCCATGCAAATGATCGAAGCGGAGCCGGTCCAAAGGATCATGCGTTGATTATCGGAGCTGGCCCAATCGGTTTAGCGACGCTCGAGTTTACTCGATTGTCCGGCGCCGAGATCAGCGTCATGGATATGAATGCTACTCGTTTGGCGTTTGTTGAATCAAACTATGGAATCTCGAACATTATTCTCAATAAAGGGGACGGTAGCGAAAAAGAAGCCATGCAGAGGATCACGAGCGGTGATATGTATTCGGTCATCATTGACGCAACGGGAAATCGGCATTCTATGTCCAGTGCCCTACAGTTCATCGCGCCCACTGGAAATTTGGTTTATGTTGGGATTACCGTTGAAGAAATCGCATTCAAACATCCACAAATGCATCGTCCTGAAGCGAATTTGTTGGCCTCTCGCAATGCTTTGCCAAAAGACTTCAGCAGAATCATAAACTTGATCGAATCTGGAACGATCAAGACAGACCCTTGGATCACACACCGAACGAGTTTTGCTGGCGTGCTAAAGGACTTCGAATCGTTCACACTCCCCGAATCCGGCGTTCTCAAGGCAATGATCGAACTCGTCTAAAGGCTGTTCCGAAATGCCCTAATTTGGCAAAGATTGACGCCTGCGACCGGCGCTGAGATGGACTTCAGTACTTACAACCTGAATTCCTGTTGCAATCCTTAAGCGAACTTGCGGGTTATGCCGAGAACCACAACAAGTCGACCGCCGTTGCATTGCCATCGGTCTACCCCTAGGTCGACTTTTAATACACATTTTCAAAACAGGTGGCAGGATGTCACACAGGAATGCTAGGATGGCCCACGCGACTAGGTTGCTAATGTCACTCAATCGGTCCAGTTGTATAATCGCTCGGTCCTGTTCTCTTGTCGGGCTAGGCGTCGCATTCTCCTGCACGGCATTGCATGCACAGGAGCAGGAACCAACAGCGACAAAAAATCGCGACCCCCTGGTATTGCCAGCATTGAAGGTACCGAACACCTCCATTCCAACAGACGGAACAAATTCGGTTCCGGAAGATCTTGTGGTAGGAAGACTACCTAGCGCAATTTATCTACCTTATGGACCAGACCGATATGGTTTTTGGCGACTTGAGACCAAAACGTGGATAGCGCCTGTTTTTTGCCATCAGCCACTCTTCTTCGAGGATACGATGTTGGAACGGCACGGTCAGGAGCGATATCCTTGTCTTCAGCCACTTCTATCGGGCGCCCGATTTTTTTCTGACGTTGCGTTTCAGCCTTATCAAGCGTATTTGCATCCGCCTCTCCAGGAGCAGCCCTCCGCTGGCCACTACCGAACAGGTTCAGCAGCTCCATGCCTTCGTCAACGTGTACCTTATGACGCTGGTGCAATCCGATTTCAGTTATTGACAACAGGAACTGTGGTTTTGGCCGCTCAGCCTTAGCATCGGACAAGAAATACGACCTTCAGGAAATAATAATCGGTCGCATTGGGATGCACAAAAAGGGGATAGCAAGCGACAGGGCTCCAATGATCTGACGAGGCAAACCCAGTTCGACGTCGTCATCCCGACTCGGTGGGTGGGCAATCCCCATCAGGGGAATCAGTAGAAGCATGAGAATGTACTCAGGTTGCCCATACCGGATGCTCGTGTAAGTTACATAGCCTATACATCCGAGATACGCGAGCCAAGACACGGCGCGAGAGCGGCGCCCCAAGAGACCAAAAATAACGTGGCCTCCATCGAGCTGACTTATTGGAACCATATTGAGTCCCGTTACTAAAAAACCAACCCATGCGGCCATCAGCATCGGATTCATCGCTTCGTTGGATATGCTATTCGATTGCATTATCCCTTGGTAGGCAGTGGCCCCTTTATTCTCGCCTTGACGGCTGATCGGCGCAGTTCGCATCGGCAAGACTTCCGCTAAGGCTCGTATTGCAATGGGTTGTCCAAACTGGATCGTGGTGCCACGAGTCTGAGGCGGCTGGCCGACCATGAGTCCGATCACTGCGATTGGAATGGCGAAAACCAAGCCAGCCAAAGGACCGGCTAGTCCAATATCGAAAATTTGGCGCCGGTCCGCTCGCATACCATCCATTAGGATAACGGCACCGCATGTTCCCGCTGGACTGATTGGAAACGGAATAAAAATCGGTAAACTAGATTGGATCCGATAGATACGCGTCGCAAAATAGTGACCTAATTCATGGGCGCCAAGAATAATGGTTAAGGAAACGGAAAAGAGCAAGCCTGGCAGCCAGTTTGCCAATACATGTCGACGAACTTCAAAAAGCGATCCGCTATAAAAAGCGTTTTCAATTAGGCCCATGGGTGACCAGGCAGCAATGCCAGCCCAGGTCATCGAGATCAATGTTGCCAAAAGCAGTAGCAATGGAACAAACCAACGCGGCCTCGGTTCACGACCGATAGGCACATCGCAGGAAGCGTCTGAGACAATTTCGTCGAACTCGAGGCCCAGATTTCTTAGCGATTCCTCTGCTGTGCCCGCTCGCTGGGGATGTGATTGCATCGGTATGGGTTCGTCCCGCATGGATTATTGGTAAAATGCACGTTCTAGTAGGTTAGCAAGCTGACAACTTGGTGCGGAGCAAGTCGAGATCTTCCGTTCAAGCCACTCAACTCAATACAAAATAAGCAGCCAACAATTTCGACTTGAATATTGGACAACAGCTTACAACATGCTTCCACAGTTCCGCCCGTTGCCAGCAAGTCATCTACGACCAAAACACGCTGACCAATCGAGACGCCATCTTTATGCATTTCCAAAGTGTCCCTGCCATATTCGAGTTCGTAGCTGAACGAATGCTTGTCGTGGGGCAGCTTTCCCGGTTTGCGAACAGGAACAAACGCGGCTCCAAGCTCGATCGCGAGTGGAGCGGCAAAAATAAATCCCCTCGCCTCGGCTGCGACAAGGCAGTCAATTTGCTGACCGCGAAATGGATCTGCCATGCGAGCGATGGTCTCCCGAAACGCATTGGTATTTCCGAGAAGAGGAGTGATATCACGAAACAGGATGCCAGGTTTTGGGAAATCGGGGATGGCACGGATGAATTGGGTTAGATCCAGCGAAGGATTGCGTTGCATAAAAAGTTGGCTCTCGTTCTCGCGACTGAAAAGCGAAATGCTTTGTTCGGTGGGTTAATGATTAGCCGCAGGACGCTAGCCTGGGCTGTTAAAAATTTGGTATTGCAGCAGTTTTTGTTCCAAACTCCGATTCTAAGCAATCGCAAATCCAAAATCGCGGAGCGGCTAACGATCTTTCTCCCCTTCTACTCCTCGGGAGGAGAAGGGGAAAAAAAGGATCGCGGCGATCTAACTCACCGCGTTGCCATGTTACTGCCAATCGTACGGAACAAAAATGTCTTTTCAAATCCATATGTCAATACCTAATTTTTCACAGCTTGTTTAAGCAGCGATAGCGTAGGTAAGTCCCCAATTGTAGCACCAACTAAGCGGCTCGAATAGGAAGGTTTATACCATCAGCTGGCTTAAGACTTTCGCTCTCGGAAGCGTTTTCTACGTATTCAAGTATCGCTTGAATCACGACTCGATGAGTTAAACCATGCATGCAGTTGTTATGAACCAATGGGCATTTAGATTGGCCACAAGGTTGGCAGTCCATCGGCACCCTCAAGGTTTTTTCAGGTAAATTGTATGTTCGTGTGGATTCCGGGTCCGTCGGCCCGAATAGACTGACGACATTTTTGTTGAGAGCAACTGCGATATGTCGAGGGCCACTGTCTGTCGATACTACCACATTTGCTTGCTCAAAGACGGCTTTGCTAAGTCCAATTGGAATGTCTTCCATTTGGCCCATACTCTTGATCAAAGGATGCGAAGCCCCAAATGCGATGGCATTGGCTCGGTCCCTGTCCGAGGGTCCACAATGCACGATGGTTTGTATTCCATGCCGATCCGCGAGGAATCTTGCGGTTCGACTCGCATACCCGACTGGCCAATGTCGTGACGCTGCCTTTGCCGACGACGTGTTGAAGACAACGGTAGGTCTTTCCCAGGAAAATTGAAACTTGGAATACATGGCTCTTGCTAGTTCGCGGTCCATTTCAGAAACGAACAACTGCATGGATCGGTCGTCGATGGAACAGCCCAAATGCTTCGCCAGGTTAAGGTAATAATCGATGGTGGACGTTTTGCGATGATCGACTTCGTTTTCCTGCTGTGGAATTGGATCGGTCAACAGCCAGGTCCGGCCATCTTTTGCATACCCCATTCGGCGTTTTGCGCCAGAGAAGTATCCAATCAAACCAGCCGACAAGGAGTTAGGCAAAAGAACGATCAAGTCAAAGCGTCTGCTCTTCAGTTTTGAAACTAGGCCTCGCCTAGATACCGTTTTCAAATCTTGTGACCTAGGCTTGAAGGTGATCGTGGAATCGATCCACGGAGTTCCTTCGAGAACAGCGACGGGAGCATGCCGTCCTACGGCACACAACTCGTCTATCGCGGGCATCCCGTTTCGTATGGATCGGAGGGTAGGGGTGGCCATACAGGCGTCACCCACCCAAGTTGGCAGCAAAATTGCGACTTTCATGATTTGGGCAATTCATAGAAGATCGGCAAGCAGCACGTCAATAGAGACTTACAACTACCTTTATTTTTGTATTACTGCCTCCAAAACAACGCCGAGGGCTAGCAAAAAATGACGGTATTAGAATACGGAGAGCGAACTATTGCTCTTGGCAATCGATTAGGATTAGGCGGATGACAATTGCCTCTAATTTCTTCACGACCATTCCCGCGATGAGAGTGCTATGCACTTTCGTAGTGTTCCATGGTGCTCTGTGTTGTTCGTTGCAGGTTGGGGCGAAGAGTCCGAACATTATCATGGTCTACATCGATGACTTGGGCTGGGGCGATTTTTCTTGCTTCGGCAACACGGAAGCACAGACACCGAACGTGGACCGACTAGCTACTGAAGGTATCCGCTTTTCGCAGTTCTATGTGAACTCGCCGATCTGTTCGCCTTCGCGTTGCGCTCTCGCAACCGGCCAGCATCCACAGCGTTGGAGGATCACCTCCTTTCTGTTGGCGACGCCCGCCGGATCGAAAGACAATGCAAACGGCCGAACGATTGCCCGACCTTGCTGTTCGCAACCAAGACTGGAAACTACGATGCGAATACGACGGCACCCAACCACAGCTTTTTAACCTTGCCGCCGACCTCGCTGAGACCACCAACCTCGCCAATCAGCAACCTGAACTTGTTGCCCGTCTCACGAAGACGGTGCTCGATTGGCACAAATCCATGCCGCCCGACAATGGCCCCGCGATAACAGCCGAGGTGCCAAAGGAGCCTGGATCGAAAAAAAAGAAGAACGTCAAATAAGGTATTGTCTTGGTTTTACAGGCAAATGTTGCCGAGTGGGATAGCCCCGGTTTATGGATGTCGCGTGAACCGTGGCTAACGCCAAAACGGCTTATGCAATATCTAAGCTAGGCCTGATAATCAATTTTGGAGAAGCCCTCATCCAAGACGGAATCACGCGAGTTGCCAAGAACAGGATGACGCAGTTGACAAATGATCTATCGTCCTCTTGACCCGAACTTAATTGTTCAAGTCCGAGGGCCGTGAACGGTTACCACAGAATATTACGTCCGATGATGTGCGGGCGTCGGAATCGGTTCGTGAAGTTTTACAGCCCTGATGGTGTTTGGGGTATACTGATCCCCGGCAGTTGCCTAAACTTTTTTTAAAAAAACCAGGAAACATCATGCGTACAATTCTCGTGTTCCTAGCCTTGCTAATTGCGATGCCTATCGAACGAGCTAAAGCAGAAATCGTCTTCAGCATTACGCCGGCAACAACAGCTATCGTTTTAGGCGACAGCGCGGTATTCAATGTTTTCATTGAATCGGCAACGACCGAGACCATCGGTGGTTACTCCATCCAATTGAACGCGGGTCCAGCCAATGGCGGTGGAGGCAGATTCACCTCCGGTACCTTTGATTTTTTGGTTGGTGCACCAAGTCAGACGTGGGATTTGCAGCGTGCCGGAGAGGCTTTTTCGACTGCGTTCACCGGTTCAGCGGGCGGGACGGGTGTTGGACGTACGATCGCGGCGAACACAAAGGTTCAATTCGGGAGCTTGACACTTAGTACAACGGGTGCAACCGAGGGAACGTATCAGATGACAGTTAGTTCGCTTTCGGCGTCAGGTGTTGGTAGTACCGGTTTCCTGCCCGGAGGAACCAACGGAGCTACATTTACCGGCCCTGTTTCTTATCGTATCACAGCGGTACCGGAGCCTAACTCCCTCGCGCTGTTGGGACTGGGTAGCCTAGGAATCGTCTGGTTGAGAAAACGTAGGCCAAAGCGTTGCGTTTAAAGCGATGCTTTGCTCCAATAGCGTCACCGAATCATCTTTTCACCTGTTTCTTGTATTCTTGGCTTGACCTATTTTGAATACTAAAAGCGTTCTGAATCGTCGAGGCAATCGGACTGCGCGTCGAGTTCGGTGTTGCGTTTCAGTTCGCAATTGCGCATTCGAAAGATTGGAGGAGCGAAGCCTACTTGCATACGATGCAATGCACCCGGCGTTGGAGATGTCAAAAACATTTCCTAATGAGGAACCCGCGAACTTCCATTTCAGGGCTATCTATGATGTCGGTACCGAGCCAGCCACCATGGCTAGACATCCGGATGCGTTATTGCCTGCGGAGGATTTGGAAACTATTGGTAACTCGTATGGAAAATCGGATCCTGGAGATCCATTTGCTGCCTTCCAATTCTCTGACAACTCCCGGTGGTCAACGACTGTTACCAATGGAAGCGGTCTAACCCAAGGTGACCCTACGACACTTCGATGGGGTTTTGTACCCGATGGGACTTCGATTTTCGGATTCAACGGTGAGCCGACGTCGCCAAGCAATCTGATTGGCTTCATGGGATCCGTCTATGGAGTCACCACCAACGATACGATTTACACGGATGAACCTTGGTTTCCGCTGTTCCAAAGCTATATCAACCGTTGGTCCCAACTGTCGGGATTGACTTATGTCTATGAACCCAACGACGATGGCGGAACATTTGGTTCCTTGCCGGGGGTAATCGGAGTTCGCGGAGATGTTCGTATTGGTGGACACCTTATCGATGGCCAGTCGAACGTTCTCGCTTATAATTTTTTCCCGAACAATAGCGACATGGTGATCGATACAGGGGACTCCACTTTCTTTGGTGGAACAGCAAACAACTCGAGAGCCCTGCGGAACGTGCTTGCGCACGAACATGGGCATGGAATCGGTCTCGGCCACGTTTGTCCTGTTATCGAGGGTGTTAATGGCCGATTGATGGAACCCTTTATCAATTTGAGTATCGACGGCCCGCAGTTCGATGACATTCTGGCCGCCCAACGTGGTTATGGCGATTCATTCGAAAAAAATGGCGGCAATAACGCGGCAGCTACGGCAACCCCACTGGGGCCGATCGCGTCAGGACAGACTGTCCAACGAGGCACCAACGCAAACGACAACCAAGTAGTCCCTGCCGAAATGGACTTTTTGAGCGTTGACGACGATTCAGATCTCGATTTCTTTAGCTTTACTGTTACTAACGGAATTTCGCTGGACATGGCACTTACACCACTTGGTCCAACCTATCTTTCGGGTCCACAAAACGCGAATGGGTCTTGTTCTGCCGGGGCTACCTTTAACGCTTCCGCGCAAAGCGATCTCACACTCCAGCTGATTTCACCCAACGGCGTAACTGTCCTTCAATCTGCCAATCTGAATGGACTTCAAGGCGCTGAAAATATCGTGAGTGGCCCGCTTCCCGCAGGTACCTATTTTGTACGTGTCTCCGGATCCGCGAATGCTGCTCAGATGTATCGTCTTTCCTTAGCGGCAACACAAGCGAGTTCGGTAGTAGTCACTCAAAGCGGTGGAAGCACGGATGTAAGCGAATCGGGATTGACGGACTCCTACACTCTCGGCCTTTCAACCGTACCTGCCGGGACAGTCCAAGTGACAGCAACTGCAAATTCACAGGTTCAGATTAGCAGCGACGGAGTCAATTTTTCAAGCAGCGTGACGCTATCCCTTGCAAATACGACTCCCCAAACGATAACGGTCCGGGCGATTGACGATTTCGTGTCCGAAGGATTGCATACGGGAACCATCACGCACGCGATTTCAGCGACGAATGATCCAACCGGATACCCGCTTACGATGCCGGTAGCAAGTATTACAGTCAATATCGAGGATAATGAACTCACGCAATTCGTGCGTCAGCAACCGTTCGGCAGTTTGGTGAGTACGAGTTTCACCAATCCGGGTACAATCGCCAACGCTTCTGGAAATGTGACTTTTTCGATTTCGCTCGAAGCCGGCCAGAAATTCTCCGCAACAGCTACGCCGGCAAATTCAGCTGTTTTGAGAATTGAGCTGGTCGGCGTTACCCCAATCTTTGCAGCATCCAACGCAGGGGCTGCTGCTGTCTTGCCGGTTACGGCCATCGCTAGCAGTGGAGTTTACAGCTTGAGAGTGACGAGTAACTTTGCCAGCAGCTTTAACCTCAGTGCTGTTCTGAATGCAATTTCGGAAGTGGTTGATTCTGCGGGCGACAACAAATTGGCTATCGATTCATCCGCATTGGCGTTAGGTGGTGGTCGATATGCAGTGATAGGAAAGGCGGCACCCGTTTCATCGCCAACGCTTCAATTCACAAAGTCAAATAATCCGAACTTGTTCGTCGACATTTCGTCAACAGGCACCGACTTGAGGTTGGGAGATGACACTTTTGCTGTCATCTCGACAACCGTTGGCAATTCCATTTTTCCAGCAGGCACAGCCACTGTGAACAACAACGGCTTGCTGATAAGCGGGGTGATACAAACACAGCTCATCGATAATTTTGGGTTACCTACCGGTTCGTTTGGAAATGCACTGGTTCCGTTTTGGGATGACATCGACGATGAAACGGGTGGGGTCTATTGGCAGCAGAGACAAGTTGGCGGGATCAATACCCTCATCGTCCAATGGGAGAATCGCCCACACTTCGACAATTCCGGTAGTACCACTTTTCAATTGCAACTGTTCGAGTCGGGGCAGGTACTTGCGCGATACGTTTACAAAGACGTCATTTTCGGTAATGCAGCTTGGAACGGCGGAGCCTCGGCGACGGTTGGCTTTCAACAATCGTCCAATTCCGCTTTGCAATTTAGTTTTAATTCCGCCAGCCTAGTCGATGGCGATGTCTTGGACCTTGTCCGACCGGTGAGCCCGGATGTGGACGAGTTCTCACTCAACCTGAATGGGCAAGCGAGCAAGCCGATTGATATCGTTTTGGCTGGAGTCGGAGTTGACTTTAGCAATCAGCAATTGCAGTTAATTGGCGTGGACGGCTCAACGGTGCTCGCCTCGGGTGTCGTCGATCCAGTGCAGGCAGGAATCAAGGCGACGAATATTAATCTTGGGATCCTAGGCTTCGTTGTTCCTGTAGGTGGAACCTATACGATACGAACCACAAACACGACTGCCTCAGGACAATACGTTCTCGGCGTCGGAATTGCGTTGGCTTTAGAATCGGAGCCAAACAACTTGGCGACGAACCCCCTGCGAGGCATTGCCTCCAACAAGCCAGCATTGGGCTTTCTCAACGTCTTGGGAGACCAAGACGATCACTACTCCCTATCGCTTCTGGCAGGTGAGATCGTCAAAATCAATACGACCACACCGTTTGATTCTATAACCTCGTCACTTTCCAATTTATTGAACCCAGAACTGACGGTCGTTCATCCAGACGGGGCCACCATCGTTGCCACGGACCTCAATTCCATGGATGGCAAGAATGCATTGGCAAGATTTACAGCCCCGATCACGGGAACTTATTCGGTTCGAGTTCGGGCGACCTCAGGCAGCGGCGAGTACACGCTCGCGGCGATAACGGATCGGGTAGGTGCTAGCGTCTTTTACAACGATTCGGGCTTCGAGTTTTTTGGCGGTTTGAATGCAGCAATTGACGATAGCAAGCGATTGCTTTCGCCAAGTACGACACCTCAAAAAACCTCCTTTACCAACGTGAGCGGCTTCACCAAAGGGCTTAATGGAATCATGTTGAGTTTGGCGGGACTAGTTGGAAGCCAGCTTAACCCATCCGATTTCATCTTTCGAGTTGCTCCCAATGACGTGTTTGGCGTCGTCAATCCTAGCACTTGGGCCTTGGCTCCTGCTCCAGGTAGTATCAACGTAACGGCGGGATCGACCTCCGCACCTGGGCGGGTGCGGATCGAGTGGCCCGACAACGTCCTCCAGAATACTTGGTTGCAAATTATAGTTCGATCGAACGCCAATACAGGACTTCCTTTGCCAGCCGTTTTCTATGTTGGGAACGCATTAGGAGAAGTTGATGGCGAGGCGCCCTATAGAACAACGACCATCGATCTAGGAAAGATTGCGCTGATGGTCGGAAATACGCTCGTCCCAGCAAACGAAGTTCGAGATATCGACAAAGATGAGCGTATCACTACTCTGGATTTGGGCTACGTGACGGCTCGTGTCGGCAATAGGATCTTGCTCGACGACATCATCATTCCTGTCTCTGGTTCAGCCGCCGAGGGTGCCAGCAGTGGTGCGATTACGCTTCCACCAAGTCCACCAAAGCAATCACTTACCTTGGCGTTACTTGTTGGCTCTTTTTCTGAGAGTCGACTAGATTCTGCACGCCAATCGAAAGCGGAACGGAAGCAGGTCCAGAAGTTGGACGTCTCTTTTTCGCTATCGAGAGATCAGAGCAGAGCCACGGCAACCAATGTCCCTACCGATTTCGAGATCGATGACTTGTTTTATGAAATTGGAAAGAGACGACGTCGCTCTCGCCAATAGTGTATCAGAACAGTGTTGTTAAAGAATCATCCATGAACGAAGACGCCGCAGCGGCCATAGAGGCAAAGGCTCAGTTCCAACTTGCTGGTGCGATGCACCAGCAAGGCCGGCTGAAAGAAGCACAGGCAATCTACGAAGCAATTCTCAAGTCCGACCCTAAGCAATTTGACTCACTGCATATGCTCGGAGTGATAGCAGCACAGTCAAAAAATTACGGGCCTCGCTGCCGACTTGCTCGCCAAAGCAATTGCCATAAATCCAACAAATCCTGCTTTTTACTCCAATCGTGGCATTGCGTTGCAGAGTCTCAAGCAACTGGACGCTGCCGTTGCCAGTTTTGACTGTGCTATCACGATCAATTCGAATGATGCTGAAGCGTATTGGAACAAAGGTTATGCGTTACTATTGGGCGGTGATTTTGAAGGAGGATTGCCTTTGTATGAGTGGCGTTGGAAAAAGGGAGACTCCGAAAAACGTAGGCTCAATTTCACTCAACCGCTTTGGTTGGGTAACGAATCGCTCGACGGTAAAACGATACTGCTGCATTATGAGCAAGGATTGGGTGATACCATTCAGTTTTGCCGCTATGTCTCCCGCTTGAGTGAATCGGGAGCCAACGCTCTTTTTGCGCCGCAAAAAGCACTGCGTGGATTGATGAAAAGCCTCGGTTCGCATGTGTTGATCGTTGACGAAAATGACCCATCATTGAAATTTGATTTTCACTCGCCTTTGCTAAGTTTACCGTTAGCTTTTAAGACGAACCTGAAAAGCATTCCTTATTACGTTTTTCGCTTTGCTAAAGACAGATAGTTTTTTCTCGCAATCTTCAAGTCAAGGAAACCAGCCTAGCATGACGCGCCTACGCCATTTGAATTTGCTGTCCAGTCTAAAGCCCAAGACACTCCTGCGTGTCCTCAAAGGCGGGCCATCCTTTGTTCAGGATTTCTTCCGCTTAAAGAAACAGAGGGGAGCTGACAAAACGTTCCCTTTTGGACCACTGAACCCTATCACATTTGAACGGCATGATGAATCCGGAACCATGTCTGGCCACTATTTCCATCAAGATCTGCTGATAGCTCGAAAGATTTTTCAATCGAATCCGCAAAAACACGTGGATATCGGCTCGCGAACGGATGGTTTCGTAGCTCATGTTGCAGTTTTCCGTGAGATAGAAATTCTCGACATCCGCGAGCAAAAGAGCAAAGTCAAGAACATCACGTTCCGAAAGGCGGACCTGATGGAACTGCAGGAGCCGATGCGGAACTACTGCGATTCCATTTCCTCATTGCATGCCGTAGAGCACTTTGGTTTGGGCAGATACGGAGATTCCATCGATTACTTTGGCTACAGGAAGGCGATTGAGAACATAACGTATATGCTTCAAAGCGGGGGCACGTTCTATTTTTCCGTTCCCATTGGTCCCCAGCGGATCGAGTTCAATGCGCATCGAGTCTTCTCCGTTGGTTATCTGTTGGATTTGCTCAGCCAACACTTCGACGTTCGGAGCTTTTCTTATGTCAACGATGCAGGAGATCTATTTGAAGATGCAACGCTCCATTTAAACGAAGTGCAATCCAATTTTGGATGTCATTATGGTTGTGGCATCTTTGAATTGCTAAAGCGATAGAATTCCTGGGTATACGAATTCGCGTTGCGATACAAAGGAACGCGGCTAGTGTCCGCGGCTTAAGTTTGGAACGGAGCGAATACTTTTCTGCGTCGCATGCTGCCCAAAAGCTTGCAAGGATTCTGCGATAGATTTTTGCGATGCGAACCAGGCGATCAGGCTGATGGCAACTCCGACGCTGAGCGTGCACCATGTTCCGGTATAGGCAAGTTGACCATTGCTACTTTCGATCGCCCATGTAAGCCACTGAGGAGCAACGCTACCGCAACTTGAAAACGATACGAGGAGCATCGATATGGAGTTGTGAACACAGTGGAATACGATTGTGCACACGACACCGCCTGTTCGAAACGCCAACCAACCTAGAAGCAGTCCAATCACGGATGCGGTAATCGTTTGCTGGAGGACCCCGTGGGACAACCCGAAAAGCAACGAAGTTAAGAGTATCGCACGGATATGCCCGTTGTTGTGTTGTAGGCCGGCAAACAAGAAACCTCGAAAAGCCAGTTCTTCGCAAACGGCGGGCACCATCGCAAGAACCAATAGTACACTCCAAATGGGAGCGGCTGCAATGATGGAATCAAACTGCATGAGCATGCTCGTCGTTTGCTCCCCGAGTTTGTATTCTGCTCCAACCAAGGACGCAAAGCCTGTATATGCTGGATGCAAACTAATTGCCAATAGAACGGTTGCGACCAGTTCCTTGGCGCCGGGGCGATTCAGTCTCAAAGACTTCCGAATAGAGCGGGTGAGGATCGTCGCCATGATCAATGCTGGAGCGAGTATCATCCCAAGCTGAATGACAATGGTTGACTGTACGATTGACATCCAGCTCAAAGTCATGCCGCCCAATGAGAGTCTTCCAAAGAACAAGCAGACCAAAATCAAAAGGCCGCAAAGTAAGGATTCATTTGGGGTTGGAGTGTCCTCGCGTTGCCGCCAGACATTGCGAATCCATTGTGTCATTGAGGATCGTTCGCTATCGCGAAACATGACATTTTCGCTCTCAAACTGTCGAACAGCCCAACGAATGGAGAGCATGCAACAAAGGACTGTTACGGTTGCCACAGTAGGCAAGTGAAGCAAGGCATGCATGAACTCGCCATCCATCAACGCTCGGGACATCAGAACAGCGCCCGTAATAGGAACAATACTCGTGCCTGGCGAGAGAACCACTCCTGGAATCATTGGAAGCATGACCAACGGTAGGCCGACCAAGAGCAACGGCATTAAATAGTATTGCCCCTCCTTCGTACTTCGCGCCAAGCATGCAACTGCCAATGCGAGTGCGCTGAAAATCGCAGAAATGGGAATGACCAGTAGTATCAACCAACCCATCGAATGAAGCGGCAATGGCCCCATGGCAGCGACCATGTCGCCAGTGCCTAGTCCCGAAAATTGCGACATGACTAGTGAAGCAGTCGTATGCATACTTGCCAAATTCAAGAGCGCAGTTCCAATGCTAAAGCACATTATCGTCAGCAGCTTTCCCCAGACTACCTCTCTGCGCCGAGCAGGACTACATAAAAGGGTCTCGAGCGTTCCTCGTTCCTTTTCACCAGCGCACAAATCAATTGCGGGATAAAAAGCTCCCGTCAGCGCCCAGACTAGCATGACGAATGGTAGTATCTTGGACCAGACGATCGCTCGCTTCATTTCTGCACTCGAAACATCGACCTGCATTACACGAGGCGGATCCATGAGAGCGGCTCCTATTTCGGAAACTTTTAAATGGCTTCGTAGCCAGTGCGCATGCCATTCGCTGATACGCTCATTCAAACACTTAGCCGCCAATTGGGAGCGTTCCCATCGTTGATTGCTGAGAATAACCATGGAATCCCGCGAGATGGATTCTCTAAAACTCGGCGGCACCCAGACTATGGCGTCGGATTCAAATTGCCGCAGGAGTTTCTCTGCCGCATTAGGATCGTTGCTTTGATGGTGCGAACCAACCCTCGTTTCAAAAACGTCTGTAGACTTTCTTTTCGATTCAGACGCTTCGAATGCTCTTACCAACGAATCGTCTGACAGGAGCTTCTTCCAGCGGATTGTGTCGTTTTCGACTTCCGTAATCAGTGGGAAGTCTTCAGGCCAGTTTTCATACCCAACGACACCGATCGTAACATGCTGTTCACGATGGAACTGAGCAACCTGCATCATCACCATCCCCATCAAGGGATAGAGAAGAATCGGTAGAATGCAGATGGTAAACATGGTTCTTCGATCGCGCAACTGGTCTCGAACTTCGCGATGGAAAATGAGCTTTACGTGTGACCAATTCATACCGAGCCTACTTTATCGCCAAGCATCAGCAGTTGGTAGAACAGTTCTTCAAAGTCGTTCTGATGATGACGTTCAGCAAGGTCTTCGAGTGTTCCTGAATCGATCACTTTGCCTTTGTAAATGATTGCCACACGATCACATAGTCGTTCGACTTCACGCATAATATGTGTCGAGTAGATAATGCATTTTCCTTGATCACGCAGCTCCATGACGATAGATTGGAGTGCTCTAGCTACCATGACGTCGAGACCGAGCGACGCTTCGTCGAATATCAATACGGGTGGATCATGAATCAATGCTCGTGCAATCGAGGTCTTTTGTTTCATGCCCGTTGACATCTTGGCGCCTGGGCATTCCTTGAAGTCTTCCATTTGAAGCGTGCGAAATATTTTTTCCATTCGCGGGTATAGGTGGTCGTCGGGCAACGCATACAAGCGTCCAAAAAACTCAACTAGTTCCCACGCACTCATGCGATCATAAATCGCAGTATTGTTAGATACGAATCCAATAGAATGGCGAACGTAGTCAGCTTGTTTAGTAACATCAAAATTGAAAACGCGGACAGAACCCGATGTTGGCTGGAGGATCGTGGCCAGAATGCGGAGAGCGGTTGTTTTTCCAGCTCCGTTGGGACCTAGCAATCCAAATACTTCACCTGCTTTCGCGACAAAACTCACGTTTTCTAACGCAATAATTTCCCCTTGTACCGAATCCGGATAGCTCTTGCTGAGGTTTCGTACTTGGACTAAATCCATGGATCGCTCGGCAGAATCACGGTAGAACTGAGGACATTTCGCGAACATGCAACACTTTGATTTACCTCAACTGGAAAGACCAAGAGTGATTCGATGGTCAGGAATCTCAAAAAAATTTGCGATGAGTCAGCACAAACGCAGCAATCGCTATTATCGATGTAGCAGGAATCGCGATTTCCGAAATTGGTACTGTCCGGCGATGGACAGTAAAGACCGACAGATTGAAGAGCTGAAAACACGCGTTGCCGCACTGACAAAGCGAGTCGATGAGACATTTGTCTATGAAATCGACAGCATTAAAATCCAGCGATTGGGACTGTTGGGCACCGTTTGATACGCGACGTCCGGTTCCTGAGCGAAAAACATCCGGACCAGGCAACGAAAGCTTGGGCCGAACAGCTTCTGGATCGATCGCGGCGGCTGTTTTCGGCCTGGCACCGCCGCGACGAGATGACCGACAAAGGATTCCATCGTTCGATGCTCACCCATCGCGACCGGTTTTTGGAAGTGGTTCGTAAAGCGTAACTTCTTCTCCTTCCTACTGGACTCCATTGAAGCAATACAAATTCACCAGCCTGCTCCAACTCTCCTCAGTGCGTGAGACGCAACTAGAACAACCGTCTTGATGTCCTGGTTACACGCGATCTCGCGTTGACAACCTGAGCGGGGGTGGACGATTCCACTTGCCGGTGAACCAAGACACATTGAGCCACCGACTTCCAAACGAAACCTGGTCATTCCATTAAGATTGCGAGTAAGAATATGATTACGACGTAACCGTTCAAGGCCGAAAGCCGTGAACGGTTACCAATTTTTTACCGTTGAACATTATCCCGTCGAGCGATTTCCAATTGTTCGATTCGATTGTCAATCTGGTTTGCAAAATCGACTAGGAACTGCCCTACCGTTCGGATTTGGCCCGCGACCCGCATCGACATTTGGCTTCTAGCCTCAGTCGACGGCTGCGAAATCACTTTCATAGCGTAATCCACGGCCAAGCGATGCGAATTCGAAGCCGGCTGGATGATGGGACCATAGGTTGAGGCATGAAGCGTTGTCAAGAAATCCTTTGACGAAAAGGGGATTCCGTTTGGCTCAGAAACGATGTCTAAATTTATATTTTCGATTGCGATAAGTTCGGCAAACTCGAATGAAGTGTCTGCTGCCTGGGCTTCGTATTCCGCTTCCAAAGTTGGCGGACGAACTAAGATCGCCGATTGCACAGTGTAGTGCTCCCTACAGATAGCTTCAGGATCCGCTTCTTGAGGACAGCAAATCGAGGGCTGTACCAAACTGCCGTTCCAACCGTGATCGATCAATTGATCTTCCGGACAAGCTAGCTCAACGCCGACCAGCGAAGCATGATCGGTATCCAAGACCGATGGATCGAAATTGGAATCCGTGGGAACGTTTTCCGAAGCATCTAGCGAATAAACAAAAACGTTAGCACAGCCTCGGTACGCCGAAATACGCGAAACCGAATGAGGGATAACGCGGTTCCATTCTTCGCTATCCCAACCACATTCAAAGTCCTGATTGCCCTGCGTTTCGCCAGCCATAGGCGGGAACGCATTCGCGACTTTGATCCAGTCGACGAGCCTAAGACTCAGACTATCGATGGAAGAAATAACGATCCTTCGCGATCGAGAGTAACTCTGAAACAGCATGGCTCCCGATTGAAAAAACTGGCTGGATTTCGAACGCAAGGCGTCGAAGGCTGCATC
Organism: Pirellula staleyi DSM 6068; assembly: GCA_945900945.1. GTDB lineage: Bacteria > Planctomycetota > Planctomycetia > Pirellulales > Pirellulaceae > JBKCUI01. Next base: position 7,721 of record CAMDKL010000036.1, on the reverse strand, counting down.
CACTTTTGAATTAAACTCAAACTGTTCGGCGGCGGCGACACATAGGTCTGTTTCTTTATCGGAGGTTTGAATTATCTCAGAATCGAACTTCCGTATGGATTTGGAATTGAATTGCTCCCATTGAAGATCGTGAATAAAGCAAGTGCCGGCAAAAGGTTGCAGACAATCTTTCCAAGAAGCGGAAAGCACTGCATTTTGACATGAAGCAATAAGTCCGGCCACAAAGGAGGCGCGAAGAACGGAACGTATTATTTGGCATCGCATCGAGAGAAACCTTATGTTTTCGTCGGTCGGTCGCCAATGCAAAAAAGACTGACTCAGCGCCGTGGCTGAATCAGCCTTCCGTGGCCATCGGCAAACCAAACAACTGTTTGGAAGTATTTTGGAAAGGTGGGGGTGCCGAAACCCGACGCATCAATTCCTTGTGTTGCGTTGAGTTCGACCAATGATATAGGAGTTATCGAATTCGATAGCGCAAATCATTAGCAGACAATTCAACGCAATACGAAATAGCTTCTTAGTCGCTACCGATTGCCCATTCCGCATGCATTATTTCGATCGTGGGGACTCTATCGATTCTTCGCAAGGATCTCATTGATAACCGTTTCGGGTGCCCCCGTAGCTTGCAAGCGTGTCATCCAATAAGTCAGCTCTTGTTGACTAGGCGCTCGATTCGTCAAAGAGGTAACCAGCTGTTGGACGTAAGCGGCGTCGTTTGGGAATCTCGCTCGGAACTGGTAGTTCGACATCAATTTTACCTTCATATCATTGATCGAGTTGCCCTGTTGCAAATAAGCCTGCCATGCAACGACTTCACTAGTACTGGGGGCTCTGCCAAGCAACTGAAAAAACAAATCGTTCAAAGCATTGGGAGCAAGGGTACCCGGGTAGCCAACGTTGACTACATTACCTTGTCCAGCTGTTGGAGCGCCTGGTTGACTCGGATTGCCAAAGGATTGCCCCCCCAGAGCCTGCTCCAACGTTAGGTTCAGCGATTGCCCTAGTTGGTTAATATCGACGGGGATTGGCTGAGGAAGACCATACGTTAGTTGATTTCCAAGAGAGATCGATGCTGACAACCGGTATTGATCTCTCGGATCTACATACCGCGGATCGAAATGTATTTCGAATCCATAGGGCCCGATACCGTCTGCTCGCGTGACCGACTTTCCCCCGGCGATTTCATAGTATGGTTTTGAGACGTTTTGAAGTAGAACCGTGAGCGTAGAACCGTACGGCAACTGCGATCGATCTCGAATGGCTATTGCCCCAGTCAAGGTACTCGAAGTCGAATTCATAGAAACCGTTAACGAAGCGATGGATCGTTGGCGAGCATTGAACACAAGCAGAGAAACGCGTCCCGTGGCATCCGTGTTTTTACGAATTTCATCGGCCAACTCAATGATCCGATTATCAAAACTGCCAATTCGTGATCCACCAACCGCAACGATAATGTCATTCGGTTGTAGACCAGCCTGTTGGCCAGCGCTGCCTTGGGCGACTTGTGTGATGATAGCTCCGGCGTCCGTATTCTGCACATAGACCCCTAGTTTCCAGTCCTTGAGCGCGGGAGCAATCATCGGACCGACCCCATACCCGCCTGATCCACCATATCCACCAGCATTGACGCCGCCAGGAGTGGATGGAAACCCTGTATTCGAAGGGAAGCCTTGCGTGGATGGATTGTAATTGGGAGATCCCCCCGGCACCGAGACCTTCGGAATAGCACTTGAAAAATCAAGCCAACTGGATTGCCCAAAACATGGCAAGGAAAGCGAGCAGGTTGCGAGCGAAAAAAGGAATATTTTGAGATGTTTCATGTTTGTGTTTTTTTGTTTCATGAAGAAGATGGGTTTCGGAAGCGACGGGTTCTATCGCATCTGAGGGCCACGAATGATGTCGAGTTGCTTGCGAATAAATGCTGGATCGACAGGAAAAAAACCAGCTCGAACGGCCTCAAGTTGCCCATCGCGACTTAATACGTAGCGAAGCATTGCCTCTCTCAGTCCTCCGTCAGTTGCCATTTGAGACTTGTCTATAACCAGTAACAATGGCCGCACAAACGGATACTGTCCGGAGAGGAAGCTCTGTTCAGTGGCTGGTACGCGTGCACCATTGAGAATCAAAGAGACCGGTCGAACCTGTGCGGTCGCTTCGCCGAATCCGCAAATTCCCACCCCGGCCAAATCTCCGCCGATTGCAGAACATATTTCTTCGCTACTCCGATGCGATTGCGATTCTTTAGCCATCTCACCGCCGCGAAGAACGAGTTGCTTGATGAAAGTAGTTGTTCCGCTCACTTCGCTTCGAGAATGGATTCGAATCGGTTTCGTAGCCATCTCTCCCGTCACACCTAGATCGCCCCAGGTGGCTGCATGTTTTCCCTCGCCGCCCGCTGCACGAAAAATGGATTCCAATTGTTCCGGCGTGACGCCTGCGACAGGATTATCCTTGTGAACATAAAGGGCGAGCGGATCGAGCGCTACGATGATACTAAGTGGCTCCTTGCATTTTCCTTTTTTCAAGAATGCCAAATCCGCATCCGTTAGCGGACGGCTTGAACCCGCAATGACCGTGGGGTCTTCGGCTAAAGATTTAATTCCGACGTCGGTTCCATCCGCTCCTCGATTAAATACAACGTTGGAATGGAAATTTCTGAAACGTTCCGACCATGACTTCCCAATCGCCAACATCGTTGTCGAACCTGACAAAGTGGCCGTTCCTTTGAGCTCTTTCTCTATATGATACGGTTCAATCGAATCGATTAATTGCAACAAGGCAGCATGTTGGAGATCGTTTTGTGTGAGTGTACCTTGACCCAGCTGGGACGCATTAGGGATGGTACTAGGGTTAGGTTTAGAATTGCTTGCGGGGGTCGCGGGCGTTTGCGACCATAGGCAGGACGCCGGCGCGATGGCTAGCAGCATGACACCGACAATGGATGAACGGAACCGACAGTAACTTATTGACATAGACTCCACCTCCTGGGGCATTTTAAAGACTCTTGGCCGACCAACCGCCGGCCACTTTTTTACAATGTATCCAAAATCGTGTTGAATGGGAGCGGGCCCTGTTGGCAAATCAGCCACAAAACCTATAGTCTCAAAATATGAATAAAAATATGAATACACGTCAACTTAGCGCCGTCGTAGCCGTCGCCCGAAATGGCACGATTGGACGCGGCAACACTTTGCCCTGGAAGCTACAGAGCGATTTGCAACGATTCAAACGACTCACAATGGGGCATACGCTCGTCATGGGGCGGAAAACATATGAGTCGATAGGAAGACCGCTGCCAGGCCGTCAAACCATTGTTTTAACTCGGCAGAAAGATAAAATTTTTGATGGCGTTCAGATTGCTACTTCGCTTGACGAAGCAATAGCATTCGTGCCGAACGATTCGATCGCTTTTATTGTCGGTGGAGCCGAAATCTATCGAGTTGCAATGCCGCTAGTTACGAATCTATATTTGACGCGCATCTTGGCGGATATTGTCGGAGATGCAATCTTTGTCGATTGGGATGAGTCGGAATTCGACTGCATGGAACGTACGCTTATCCCCTCGGATGCATTTAACGAGTGGCCTTCTGAATTCCAGCATTTCGTTCGAAAAGGAAATTAATTTAGACGGAGGCGTTCGGACCAACCGCGACGCTATTAACCATCTCGATGCCTCGTGTCGCGGATCGAACCGTTTCTTGAGCGAGTTGCTTTAAGAAGAAACTTTCCACATGGCCCTTGAGCAGCACTTGATCCCCGAGTTGCTCGACTTGCAGCATCCTCAGAGCGTGGAATGGGCTCTCCGTAAGCATCTTTTTCGCTTGTCCCAAAACATCCTGAAACCCTGAATCAATCATTGATCCACTCCTTTTTCTAGTCTTTCGTTCACAGCGACCAGTTTTCTCCTAGATTTGAGGAGTAACTGGTGAATACTTGTGCTCAAAAAAATTTCGGTTTTTCAAACCGCCATGTGCCATCCTGCTGTACTTTTGCGTTGTGCTCAAGGTGGAAATCCAGATCAGCAGACTACTCGAATGATTAACTTATGATCGTGCTGGGTAGACTGTCAAGTACCCCTACCAACGCAATTCCCAATAATCTATACAACCGGCAAAGCTAGGCGTTAGCTAGCAATAATTAAAGCATGGCAGGTCTCGGCACGACGCATGGCAAGGGACGGAAGGTCCCTTTCCCGTGTGGTTTGGATTTCATCATGTGTTCATGAATTGTCGAAGAACTACCTTTGGTTCCTCCATGCAACTGCTCTCGATAGAAAACCTAAGCCTTGCTGCTGAAGCGACAGTTGCCTTGCTGTTGTTGGCGCTCGCCTGGCAAAAAAAAATCGAGCCAACGGGAGATGCAATTGGCGGAGAAGCGGTGAGTTGGGATCCAGTCAAATTCTATTATTTGCAATCCTGCGTCCACCGCGGCTTGTATCTACAACACTGGCAAGAAAAGCAAATTTGCAACTCAACGCCTTAGGTCAACATTCCGTTGCCATGGCAAGACCGACTCACTCAATTACTCAATCGTCACGGCCTCGAGTCTGTTCTCAGTGAGTGGCTGTCCATTGCGATAATGCATCGAGGCGATTCCTGCTTGTCGATGATAACGTTGTGTAAGTGCGCTGACATGGTCAGTACTCACGGTGCGATGGTCACTGAGCAAGCGATAAAACGCTTTGCGTCGCACCTGGCCGTGTCTTTATCTGGCGATTCACTTGTTGCTAGATATTTACCTGATCGATTTGTTGTCTTGCATTTTGCATTGAGAGTAGCGGCCTGCCGCAAAATAATGGAACGCATTCAGCACGGCATTGCAGAAGAGGGATTTTTCAAAGTTGCAACAGCCGACGATACCGCTTCACTTTTCGCGACCGTAAAATCCGCGGTCAAGCCTCAAGTGCTCGAACCGTCCGAACCGCGCCAGGAGACCAAAGCTCCCGAGCCTATCTTGGAGACCAAACCTTCCATGCCATCGATTCCGACTGGAAAAGAGCTTAGTGACGCGGCATTGAAGCGATCTTTGCTTCCATGAAGGGAATAACGAACAATTTTAATACGCTTAGGGTGAAATTGTAAAATCGTTTGCTTGCATTTTGAAAATATTACAAAACGACTTCCATTTCCTTTCTATTTCTACCCGTTGGTCTTTCAAATGCTTGGGCATCGTTGATTTAACAGAGGATTTTAGAAACAGAATGCATTTTGGCACGGCATGTGCTTTTCAATGTTGTATCGAGAGACGATCAACTCGATAACCGCGGTGGAACTGCGGTTAATGCAGTGCTGACGGAGTATGTTCAGCACCGGCGCTCCCTTAACAAGGAGGTACCGTGATCTTAGTGGCGTCGAATGACCGAGACCTCTCGGACGAAAACCGACAGACCTATTCGCACTAGGTTTCGCCCATCTTTCACGGTCAAAAGGGCCCGCTTTCGCTCCCAAAAACTGGAATCGAAAGCGGGCTCTTTTTTTTCGCGCATTTGCTTCCAATGCCGTGGTATGGTTTTTGCGTTCAAGGCAGGAAGGGAGTAGACTATGGTACCAAATGAACGGTTGAGAGTCCGTACCCTATCGTTCGATTGAAGGATTTGCTTTGGCCAAGCGAATGATGACATCCAGAGCTAGGTTTTGGCCGGGGCGAATTGCGCTCGCGTTGTTTGGATTTCTTCCTTTCGCGGCGATGGAGCTAGGTCTCCGTGTTGCTTGGACGCACCAACCCGCTCACATTTCTGATCCATTCTTGGATTGCAGTCAACTCTCTCCTCTGTTTGAATTGCATGGTGATATCTACCGTACTTCCGCGGATCGATTGAAGCTCTTTGAATCAACTCAATTTCAATCAAAAAAGGGAAGCGACACGAAACGGATTTTTTGCTTGGGCGGGTCAACGACTCAAGGCGAACCCTACAAGCATCCGACTGCTTTTCCAGCATGGCTGCAGGTAAATCTCCAACTCATTGAACCGACTCAGCGATTCGAAATCGTCAATTGCGGCGGACTGTCGTATGCGAGCTATCGATTGCTGCCAATGCTAATCGAGATACTGCAATATGAACCCGATCTAGTAATTATCGAGTGCGGCCACAACGAGTTTCTCGAAGACCGTGAACTTTCTGGCTGGAAACAGGCATCCAATATTAAAAAAGGCGTGATTCGAATCGCTCGTTCCTCTCGACTTGTCCAGTTCGCATCCCAATGTGTCGCGGATCTTTTCCCGGCGAAAACGGTTGCTGCCACTGCGACTCAACTGGAGCAAGAAGTCGATGCGTTGCTCGACGATCAAGGGGGGCTCGAAAAATATAAGCGAGACGAGCTCGATGTCCAATCGGTCGTAAAATCGATGCGGTGGAATATGGCTGCAATGATTGAGAACTGTAAAACTGCGAGCGTGCCTCTGGTTCTCCTGGTTCCGACATCGAATATCCGCGATTGCCCTCCCTTCAAAGTTGAACTTAGCCAACGCATGGATGCCGCATCGAAGGAGCAAATTGAATGGGTTTGGTCTCACGCCACGAATGCCCAAAAGGAGCAAGTCGAAAATTTAGACGGTGGCACCGATTCCAGCGAAAGTAATGCAGTCCATGATTTGGAAAGTATCCTGGCTCTCGATGCTGAGCATGCAGCCGCTTTATACTGGCTTGGCCAATTCGAACTTGGCCGAGGGCAAATCGAGCGAGCTCGTCAACATCTGATTGATGCACGAGACGCAGATGTTTGTCCGTTGAGGGCAGTCAGTTCAATGCAACAAACGATACGCGAACTAGCCAACGAGGAACAAGTTTGGTGCTTCGATGTCGACGCGATGTTTCAGACGGTTTCAGCGGATAAGTTGGTCGGTAACCAATGGCTAATCGATCATGTCCATCCACGAATAGAAGGGCATCAAATGCTGGGCGAGCATCTCGCCGAGCTTTTGATTCAAAAGAAATGGGTCCAGCCGTTAGATAAGGACTGGCCGAGCCATCGGGCGGTTGTTTATCGCGAGCGACTTAAAAAGCTTGGCGAAGACTACTTTTTTCGGGGAAAACAACGGCTCGCCGGTCTCATCCTGTGGACCCAAGGACGAGCGCGTAAAGGGCTGATCTACCCTCAGACCCGACCTAATCAATACTAGAAAGGGGCCAAGCGTCTGTCGAATGGGTCGAAACTCGACGACTAAGCTTGATACATCAGTGGCGCATTTTGTGGTTGATGTATTTGATTGCACAAGTCCGGAGGAATGCGAAGCGCACGAGCCAATTGGCGAAGGTGTTCAGCTTCTTCTTTGGTATCTAGCTTAATGGCCATCAGCGAAATGGCGTACGCTATGATCTCCAAACAATCGAATTTACAACAAATCACCTTGAAACAAGATATAACATTATGTCACGATGCAAAATGCATGCAGCGGTTCCGTCCGCTGACGAGAACCAATTCCCCACGGCGGGCCACTATGTTTCCAGTTGCTAGTTCAAGCCATCCTCTCCGCGTCTCCGCGCCTCCGCGTGAAAAAACAGATTGCACTCGTCTATTCACCTGGAACTGGTTGAGAGCCATAATTAAGTCCCTATCCCAATTGGTTTTCTTTGTCTTTTTATTGGCACAGGATCTTCCCCAGCATTCATACGGGCAGGACAAACCGGAATTGAAAATCGGCGGCGACCAGGATTCTACAGACAAAAGCAGAACCGTTGGACAAAAGCGACTAACCAGACCCAACATGGAACGCGATGTTTT
>CAMDKL010000035.1 GCA_945900945.1 Pirellula staleyi DSM 6068 | reverse complement strand
AGCGACCAGCATCCTAACCAGTGCGCTAAAGCAATTCGAAAAACGCCAGCGATATGAAAATCCACGATTCGAAACGACAATTAGCATTGCGGACAGATCCATTGTATCGCTAGCATTTCTCGAACTGCTGTGGGTTCGTTGGTACGTTTTTATTGGCCGGTTGCCTAACTCGAATTATGGGTTGGAGTCCGATTCATCGCGAACTAGAGGGTGGGGTTCGGTTAACAAGCCATAGTGAGCGGGTCGGCGATCTGCAAAACGATCGATCAAATGTTTTCCAGGCACGCGTACCAGACGTTTATTGCGAGTGATATGCGGCTGAACTATGCCGCCCACGACACACTCATCTTGGGTTCCGCCGAAGGAAGGCGCTCGGCCCGTTGGCAAGCAGAACTTGCTAGTACCGATGAATTGGAATCCGCGTTCCTCGCCCACGCGATCGACGGACATGAAATAGACGTGGTTTTCGAGAGCACGCGCATTCGGAATGAACTCGGCAAACGTTTCCGCGCCGGGCGGCCAATTCGTTGGTAGGATGATAAGATCGGCACCCCTGAGCGCTAGAACTCGCGTGATCTCTGGAAAAGAAGCGTCGTAACAGATATGCATACCCACTCGCATGCCCGCGATTTCGTAGACTTCGATGGGGTCTTTTCCGGCTGTCGTAAAGCGGTCGATTCCTAGGTAGGGTAAATGTATTTTACGATAGACGCCAACGATGCCACTTGGCCCCAGCAATACACAACTGTTGTAGAGATCGTCGCCCGATTTCTCGAGCATGCCGAAAGCCAAGTACTTGCCATGTTGCTTGGCTATCGCCAGCAATCGATCGGTGCTCGGTCCAGGAATAGTTTCAGCGACGTTCATCCCCTCAGCCTTGGAATCAAAGCAGTAACCAGAAACGGCACATTCGGGAAAGACCACCAATTGCGCCGACTGCGTACGCTCGTCCTGCAACCAGCTCGCCATGCGGTCCACGTTCGCTTCGCGTTCGCCAATCCTAATATCCATTTGCACGCCGGCAACTGGAATGTGTAAGTTCCCCATGCTCCCACCTTATTCAGAATTGAAACGGAACTGTCGGCTTCATTAGCCGGAATCAATTCCAATAACAATGTACCGACAAAATGACTCTCAAGGTAGCGAGCCGGCTGACCAACTAATTCCTTCGTGTCTTTGTGTCTTTGTGTCTTTGTGTCTTTGTGGTCAAAATCCCAGTCCTTACAAATGGCACTGGTAGAGAGCCTTTCCATTTATGTCGTTTAGCAACGACCAAAAGCTTCTGTCATTTCTAGCAATACGTCCACATTCCTATGAGAGAACAAACTTCGCGAACAGCGCCATGTCCAATTGCCTGTGGCAGTTCCGGGAGTATTCATGCGAGCTTCCGCCGGTAATCCTAACAGATCTTGCACGGGTGCGATCGCGATGCAAGCGACCGAACTCCAAATCGCACGCATCATGCCAAGGTGAATCTGGTTGGGTTCGCAGTTTAAGTAACGCAAAGCAAAGGCCTTTTCGGCATCGATCTCGCGCTGCGAACGCGTGCTCCCCTCTCCAGCATGACTATTGAACCAGCCAACCGTCGTATCGTTGTCATGCGTCCCTGTGTAGGCAATGCAATGAACCGGATAGTTGTGCGGTAAATCCAGAGACGTACTCGAACCACCTCCAAATCCAAACTGAATAATCTTCATGCCTGGGAAGCCGAACCGATCTCTAAGACCTCGCACCTCGGGTGTAATAAAGCCCAAGTCCTCTGCGATGACAGGCAAAGTTTCTCCTAACGCTCGCTGCAACGCAAGAAAGAAATCGTCGCGCGGGCCAGGTTGCCACTTGCCAATACGGGCGTCAGGCATTTGAGCCGGAATTTCCCAGTACGCTTCAAAGCCTCGGAAGTGATCGATTCTCACCATATCGCATAGTTGCAACATCCGCTTGAAACGTCGGATCCACCATTCGTTTCCCGTTCGATGATGTTCGTCCCATCGATACAACGGATTACCCCAGCGTTGCCCAAGGACTGCAAAGTAGTCGGGTGGAACTCCGGCCACAACCGTTGGGTTGCCGTCCGCATCCAGTTCAAACAGGTTCTGTTGGGACCAAACGTCCGAACTATCCATCGCTACAAAGATAGGTATATCACCGATAATCCTTACGCCGCACTCTAAACAGTATTGCCGCAGCTCTTGCCATTGACGCTCGAATAAAAACTGAATGAACGCTTCGAATTCACATGCAACACGCAGTTTGTCAGCCCATGCGGCAAGAGCTTGAGGTTCACGTCGCTTCAAGGACACTTCCCATTCGTTCCAAGCTCGATCGTTATGGAAGTTCTTGCATGCGATGAATAGACAATGCTCGCCGAGCCAATCCGCTTGAACTTGTTTGAACTCGTCGAACTGAGAATGGAGTTCGGTGCGATGGTTTTGAAAGCGTCGAAACGCGATCCTTAGCAACTCCATTCGCTTGTTGGATGATACCGCAAAGTTAGCACTCGACGCGTCGCTCGCGGAGTCGTGCGAATTAGTACGAGCCGTGTCATACCAAACTTCAGGTTTGAGCAGTCCGTCTCGAACGAGCAGGGCTGGGCTGATCAGCAACGGATTGCCAGCAAAGGACGAGGGAGATTGATAAGGTGAAAAACCGTAGCCGGTCGGACCCGTGGGAAGAATCTGCCACCATCGCTGCCCTGCTTGCTGCAAGAAGCGAACAAACTCGTACGCCGATGGTCCTAAATCTCCAGAGCCGACATCCCCTGAACTCCATGTTCCATCTGTTCCAGGATTCCTATCGAGGTCGCAATCTAGCGATCTCGGTGGCAATGAAGTTAAATGGAGCAGCAAACCGCTAGCACGTGCGAACAATGAGGACATAGCCCACTCAATTGAGATTCTTTTAAATACGACTAAAAGTAAATAAACAGGAACGAATCGACCCGCAAGTTGTCACTCTATGCTCTCTCAAATATCCATTTCCAATCAGAAATCGCAATTGCCGGGAGAGCGAGGGAATGGAATCACGTCGCGAATATTTGCCATCCCGGTCGTGTACTGAACCATGCGTTCCAGTCCTAAACCAAAACCAGCATGAGGTACGGTCCCAAATCGTCGCAAATCAAGATACCACCAATAGTCTTCGGCATTGAGCCCGGAAGCCAGCATGCGCTCGGTTAGTATGTCGAGCCGTTCCTCGCGTTGGCTGCCACCGATAATTTCGCCGACACCCGGAACCAAAACGTCCATCGCAGCAACCGTCTTACCGTCGTCGTTCAGACGCATATAAAACGACTTGATTTCCTTGGGATAGTTGTAGAGGATCACAGGCCCTTGGACATGCTTCTCCGTAATGAAGCGCTCGTGTTCGGCCTGCAGATCGACGCCCCATGTTACGGGATACTCAAATTTTTCACCGCACTTCATGAGGATATCGACTGCCTCACTGTAAGACATATGGGTAAAGGGTTTGTCGAGTACCAATTGCAAGGATGCGACTACGCCCGGCTGTACCCGCTTTTCAAAAAAGTCCATGTCTTCTGAACAGTGGGTCAATACATCCCGGATCATGTGTTGGAGGTAGCGTTCCGCTAACCCCATATTGTCCTTCAAATCAAAGAACGCCATTTCTGGTTCAATCATCCAGAACTCAGAAAGATGCCGCGATGTGTTGGAATTCTCGGCCCGAAAAGTCGGTCCAAATGTGTAGATTTTCCCTAGTGCAGTTGCGTACGCTTCACCTTCGAGCTGCCCGCTGACGGTAAGATACGTTCCCTTTCCAAAAAAATCCTTTGACATGTCGATTTTTCCATCTGCGGTCGGCAGCTTGTCGAGCTGCAGCGTCGTGACTCGGAACATTTGCCCTGCACCTTCACAATCGCTGTCCGTGATGATCGGCGTGTGAACATAGAGGAATCCGTCGTTTTGGAAAAACTCATGCGTAGCGAAGCTCAGGCGATTGCGAACTCTCGCGACTGCACCAAAGGTGTTTGTGCGTGGACGCAAATGTGCCCACTCCCGTAGCTTTTCAAAAGTGTGCTGTTTTTTTTGCAAAGGATAATCGGTAGCGCTTGCGATGCCCGTAACGCAAACGTCCTTTGCGAACATCTCGGTCGCTTGCCCCTGGCCTGCACTCGCTTTGATTTCGCCCGTTACAACGATGCTACTACCAACCGAAAGCGAAGTGATTTCCGAGGAATAATTTTGCAAAGTTCTATCGGCAATGATCTGCAAATTGCCAAAGCAACTGCCATCGTTGACTTCGATAAAACTGAACCCACCCTTGCTGTCGCGCCGAGTTCGAACCCATCCTCGCACCTGCACGGTTTGTCCGACGGACGCGGCTTGCCTAGCCTTTTTGATTGAAATCCAAGTTACTGTCATCAGGAATCTAATTTCTCCCTTGCTTTTCTTGCGGCGATAAAGGACTGTACGCACAAGCCAACGAACGCAAAACAAATCACCGCCATTGCCCAAATCATTCCAGCGGCGAGCGGCGAGATTTCTTTGCCCCAGACCATCCATTGGACTATCTGGCTAACGCCTTGTCCCGAAGCGAGCAAACCGCCTAAAAGCGCAAGCGTTACTGCCGCATGCATAACATGCTTCTTAGAGGCTGCATTCTTGGTTGCAACCAATCCGAGCACGACCAACGGCAAGCCAACCACGGACGGAATCAACCAAGTCCCCAGTTTAAACTCCTGTTTCAACAGAACAACTACGGCGGACAATCCGCAAAGCAATAAACCAAAACCAATCGTAATCTTCAGCATTCTTTGTTACCTTTTCAATAGGAATTTCACGTCCGATCGGTCGTAATTTACACTGGATCGTTGACGCGAGTTTTGTTGGGACGTACAGTAATTAGATCCTTCATTTCAGTACGAAATGGACCTCTTTTTCCTTTCCAGTTTCTCCGGGTGCAGCTATGGCAGATTATGGATTACTCGTTCCGACTGGCGGCGGCGAAGATATTCCTCTGAAAAAAGTCCGCATTCTGATTGGGCGGCGAGACACCTGCGATATCGTCTTGCGATTCTCCAATGTGTCGGGTCAACATTGCCGCATGACCCTCGAGCTAGGATATTGGTTCATCAAAGATTTGGATAGTCGAAATGGGACCAAGGTAAACGGCCTTTCGATCCGTCGAAAGAGGCTTGACCCTGGCTCAGTCATTACAATCGCTAAACACGGCTACGAGATTCAATACAACCCCGAAATTCTCGGTGCCAAGGGGCTTCCGCCTGCCGACGATGACAATCTTGATTTGGGTCTCAGAACGACACTGATGGAACGTGCGGGACTGGATCGCCGAGCGGCGGAAGATCGTGGTACCAATGCAAAGGACGACGATGACGAGCGCGCCACCATAGCAAAAGAGGACGCCAACGATCAAGAGAACAGCGCCAATGCAAAGGACAATCCCGATATTTGGCCAACGACAGAATAGTCAGGATTCGGAACGGCATCCTGACTAAGAATGTTACTTTTTATGTTCAAAGTATCAGCGTGCAATTAGAATTCATCGCCTAACGACCAAGTGCTTCCTGATTGGCTTGAACTTTGGCGACGTGCGGAGAATCTTCTTGACTGATCGCCATTCCCAACCAGCCATCGCGGAGTTCGAGTTGCGAGACGGCCAAGCCTGCCGCTCTTGGGTCGCGAACTAGTTCCTCCGAAACCATAGGAATCAGCGAGCGACTTAAGAACACTTTGGAAAAGATCGCCCTGAGCGGAATTCGCTCCTTGGTTCCGAGCTTGAACTTGTAGCCGTCAACACCGATGAAACCATCCCGCGTCAGTTCGGCCTGCAACCCTTCCACCGTTGGCAAATAAGATGTTCGGACAATGAAATTTTTTAAATGAAATCTGCCTGGTTGTTCTAGCGAAGCCAGTCGCAAGGTCAACCACATTTTGCCGTCCTCGAATTCGACAGTGATTGGGCGAGTTTCTGAAAAGCGAGCCGTCACGTCCGTTGGCGCATCCTCAGGCAAAGTTTGACGCGGTTGTTGAAGCAAATCCGAGATCCTGTCGGACAACTCTTGCATTGTCCAGTCCCGATCGCCTTCCACTATTTGGCTGACCATGTTGTTAAAGGCAGACTGATGGACCTGTATCGATAGCATGCTGTCGCCAGGTGCAATCGGGCGCGACGTGTAGGCCGACAACTGATCCGAACTGGCCAAACGATAACGTACAATCAATCTTGTATCGGTTGTTTGCATGTCGACAACCATGGGCTGTAAGTCCAGGGACTGGAGCGGGCCAATCAAACGCTTGTTGAGTTGCCCTTCCGATGTGCGAATTTTTTCAAGAAGCTGATTATCGAACTCGTCATCGGTTTGCTTCGCGATTGTTTTTTGCATAATGCGCTTCGCAATCGGGCGGGCTTGAACAAACTCTTGATGTGCAAATTGGCGCATCAAGTCTCCAAGGATTGGCAATCTATCCCAACTCGTCGTGAAGTTTCTTAAAGAATCATGCGACTCGACTGTCGCGGGCCGTCCGTCAAGTTTCATGCCCCGAGTCGAAATAGTCACTTCCCTCACTGCATTTACGTTAGCAATGGAAGAATTGTAAAACGTAACACCTTGTCGACTTGAACTTGTTTTGCTGCTGATATCACCGTCTAAATGGAGGGCAAGCTTGAGAGCACTTGCGTCCTTGATGAGGTCCACTTTGAGTTTGGTGAGCACTTTGCTTGAGCCGCGTGTGTCCGCGCCTAGGATATTTTGCCTCACTGGTTTTTCGACTGTCGATTGTTGTGGCAGCATCCTGTTGATAAATTCCTCTGAGACCGCCAAACGAAGATTTGCATTTCGGTAGTGTACTCCAATCGCATGAGCTACGGCTGCTTGTTCTACATGCTCCGAAAAGCGAAGCGATTGCATCGCATCCGCCATAGTCTTGCTACATCGATGTACAGGATTCGACTCGAGCGTTTCCAAGTCTTCGATGAGTTTTCGATAATCAACCGGACCTATTGAGAGTGGATGAACTTGGTCCGCTAATCGATGAACTTCGGTGGAAGCCAAGATCGATCGCTGGATATCGCTCACTCGGTGAGCGGTTACTCGTCCAAGAAATTGTCGAACCATGTCCACTTGGTCTTCTTTGCCAGTGATCTCGCCCGCTGCAAGTTGCCTCAACGAGTCGAGCATTAAATATTGATTCCAGTTAGTCGTATCTCCAGTTTTTTGGATTGCCAATTGGACATCCGCTAAGCAATGCAGCAATCGCTGAGAATCGACTACATGTTTACGACCTGCAACGAGATGGGTCTTGCCCTTGAGCACGCAACCACTGACCGCACTCCAAACTGCAAATCGCCGTTCAATGGAATACGACAACCGAGCAACCTCACTTGCCAAAATGGCATCCGTTTCGAGAGTGAGGTCTGCCAGGTTTACACCTTCGTTTGCGAGAGCATGCAGTGATTCCAGGGTTTCAACCGAGTTTGCATCCGTTAGCAATTGTTGCGTGAATTGTTCGTACGTTGAAGCGATCTGATCTGCCCAATTTTGGATTTCGAGGTTCGCTTTGGTTGAAGCCGATGCTCGGATTTCCTCTATTTCATTTAGCAAGCGTGTTGAGCTAGGCCAAGCGTTGCTCTTAGCAGTTGCCGTCCTATCTGATCCTAGCCATGTTCTATCAATCGACTCATTCGCGTTACTTGGCCGAATCGATGAAACACTCGTAGCAATCGTATGTGTCAAACTTGCAGCGGATTCCGCCAATGCGGATGGACTTCGCTGATTGCGATTTAAGTCAAGAAACGGATCTGAGCCAAGAGTCGACGTAATGGGGGCCGAGAGTCGAGCCCCCGCGGGCGGCTCAAGTAGAGCGATGGAGGTCCTCGCTGCGATTCGATAATCAATCCAAGAATCCGATTCGGTCGGCGCGATCAAGGTTTCGATCGCAAGTGGAGTCGATTCCGTAGCGATTTTGGGAAAGACGATCGGTGTGGCCGACATGCTTAACGTCGTTGTTCGCGGTGCATGATGAAACCCAGGCTGCTTTAAACGCGATACACTTTCGCTTGCGAAGAAAATAAGGATTAGACAAAGAGCGACCAAAATCGCATATATCCAGCCTCGAAAACCGCGTTCGGACTCGTTTGCCATCCCTTGCACCTTTTTAATTCGCACGTAACGTTAGACGAGACTTCAAAGAATTTTCGGAACCAAAAAGGGTGGCTGCCGAGCTTACCCTCTGATAGATTGTTCTTCGGCCATTTCGGCCTTCCATATAGATACGGCTATACCCCAATTCTTCAATTCTCCTAAAGCTTTTATGCCTTCGCGCTACTTAGGCAAAATGTATCGACCGTGCCGGAGTGTGCAGTAGCAGTCCGATTTGCCAAAGGCTATGATAGCAATCGCCCTCGATTCATTTATGATGCGATCGAATTCCATCCCGACCGAAATCCAGCCACTCCCGCGACTATGTGCCTCCAGTTAACTTTCTCGCTTCGGCTAACTTTCCTCGCTCTGGCGTTGACTCCCATTTTTTTTAAAGCGACGATTTCTTTTGCTATGGCCAAAGACCCTCACTCCATGAATATCGATGACCTTTTCCGCTTGGCGAGAGTTGCGGACCCGCAATTAAATCCCGACGGCAGCCGGGTTGTCTATCAAGTTACGAAGGTTACAGATGCCGCTAAGAATGCAAAGAACACGCATCTCTGGCTTGTTGATGTTAATAAAACACCACGGCAGATTACCGATTCTGGCAAAGCGGATTCGCACGCTCGTTGGTCTCCGGATGGAACTAAAATCCTATTCGAGTCCAATCGAAGCGGTGTTTCCCAGCTCTACATCATGGATTTGGCGGGAGGCGGTGAGGCTACGAAACTTACGAACATTT
Source organism: Pirellula staleyi DSM 6068 (assembly GCA_945900945.1). Lineage (GTDB taxonomy): Bacteria > Planctomycetota > Planctomycetia > Pirellulales > Pirellulaceae > JBKCUI01. The sequence goes on along the minus strand of CAMDKL010000035.1, from coordinate 33,595 downwards.
CGACTGGCGCTAGTGGCGGCGCCTGGTCTCCCGACGGAAAGAAAATAGCCTTTTACTCCGCAGTCCATCCGAATTGGAGTAGTCTGCCCTTTATGGAGTCGGACGCCAAAAACAAAGAAGAAGAAGAGTCAACCGCAGCAAATCCAGTTAAAGCCAAAACATTTAAGCGATTGTTCTACAGGCATTGGGATTCCTACGTTGATGACAAACGGAACCATATCTTTGTCATCCATGCTGATGGTAACGATTGCAGGGACATTACACCCGGTGATCGCGATGCATATCCAACGAGTACGACTTTTAGCGTCGGAGATGACTTTACGTTTTCGCCGGATAGCCAGTCGGTCTTGTTCACCGCAGTTCCAAAGCTAGGTGAATCGTGGACTACCAATCATGACATTTGCCGCGTAGCCATCGACAACTCTAGTCCTGATTGGCCATGTCTTACCTCCGCGAATCTAGCCGCCGATAGCTATCCAAAATTTAGCCCCGACGGAAAACAGGTTGCATATCGGACGCAAATCAAGCCAGGATACGAAGCGGACAAATGGAATTTGGTTCAACAACCATGCAACGCAGACGGAACCTTTTCTGGCAAGTCAACGGTTCTAACCAACGACTTGGACCGATCGGTTAACGACTTCTTCTGGTTGAGTCCTTCCGAACTCATTTTTAGTACTGATGAACTTGCATCAAGTGCTCTGTACCGCGTTTCGGCCGCTTCCAAGCCAACGCTAATCAAGCTTGGAATGCCCGACAGTCGCATTGGGCAGATCACAGGAATGTCCTCACAACAGGGTCAAGTGATTTTGGCCCGCGCAACGATGAACGAACCTGCCGAGCTCTATCTCACATCGATTCATGACTTTAACAAGGTTGAGGCACAAACCCAGCACAATCGATCGGTGCTGGATGAATTGCAACGCAGTAGACCTGAAAGTCTAGCCGTCGAAGTGGAGGGAAACGTTAAAATGCAAATGTGGCTTTTGAAGCCGCCTGGCTTTGATTCCAAGAAGAAATGGCCGGTAGTCTATCTGATTCACGGCGGACCACAGGGCGCATGGGAGGACGGTTGGAGTTTCCGATGGAACCCTCAATTGTGGGCAGCCCAAGGATACGTCGTGGCCATGCCGAATCCTCGTGGTTCAACCAGCTTTGGCCAACAGTTCTGCGACGAAATCAGTGGCGATTGGGGAGGGAAATGCTATCGCGACTTAGTCGCGGGTCTCCAAGTCGTTCAGTCCCTGGATTATGTTGACACAAAACGAATCGCTTCTGCCGGAGGCAGCTTCGGTGGCTATATGCAGGATTGGTTTGCTGTCAACGATATCGCAAAGGAATTCCGTTGTTTGATTAGCCATTGCAGCGTTTACAACTTTGAGAGTATGTGGGGAACAACGGACGAACTTTGGTTCGACGAGTACGAGCACGGCGGCTTGCCATGGGAGATACCGGGCAAGTACCGTGAATTCAGCCCGCATACGCTCGCCGGAAACCTTGGCAAGTACAAGACTCCAATGCTCGTCATCCACAACGATCTCGACTTCCGCTGCCCAATCGGTCAGGGCCACGAATTATTTCAAGGCCTACAACGTCAGGGAGTCCCAAGTCGATTTGTGAACTTTCCTGACGAAGGACACTGGGTCAACAAGCCAGCCAACAGTATCCACTGGCACAAAGAAATTTTTGCTTGGCTTGCGATGTATTGCAAAAGTGGCGGGGAATAGAAATTCGCACTCAACCAGAGCTGCAATCTCCGCCGCCGTTCAACTCCAATCGAAAAAGCCGTCGTTCTATATGTCCTTACCCAGAATTTCGCTGACTTGGAAAATATTGATTGGGTTGGTGATCGGAATTTTCGTTGGTTGGTTGCTTCCGCAATGGGGACTTTCCGCGAGGCCGCTTTCTAATTTATTCTTGAATCTGATCAAATCGATTATTGCTCCGCTCATTTTCGCAACTTTGGTGATTGGGATTTCAGGAACGGGCGACATCAAACAAGTTGGTAGAATTGGAGGGAAATCGCTAATTTATTTTGAGATCGTAACGACAGTCGCATTGTTCATTGGCCTCGCGGCCGTAAATATCACCCAGCCAGGTAAAGGCGTTTCGCTAGCCGGGGTCGCAAAATCCGAAGACAAATCAGTTCTCGCTAATCGCGCGAAAGCTCTTTCAGAAGAGGCAAACAAAGCAGTTGAGAAGGCTGAGGAATTTAGCGCCCAAAACAACTCGGCTGAAGCGACAAAACAAACGCTAATCGCTTCCCAAAAGACTGCGGAAGCCGCAAACTTAGTTGCCAAAGGACTGACAGCACCAGAACCTCCAGCCAAGCCTCAGTCCTTTGGCGATATTATTGCACACTTGTCACCTACTTCAATCATCAAGGCTATGGCAGAAGGAGACGTCTTGCAGATCGTCGTTTTTTCGGTGATCTTTGCACTTGCAGTTACGAGCATTGGCAAGGAAAAAAGCGAGCCCATCGTGAAATGGTGTGCGTCGTTGGCGGACATTATGTTCCGTTTCACGGAGTTTGTGATGAAATTTGCTCCGATCGGAGTGGGTGCCGCCATGGCGTATGCGGTTAGTCACAGCGGACTCGAAGTCTTAAAGAATCTAGCGATGCTGGTCGGCACTCTGTATGGAGCGCTCCTTTTCTTTGTTGTCGTGGTTTTGTTACCAATCGCTTTGCTTTTCAAAGTTCCATTGAAAGACTTCTTTGATGCCGTAAAGACACCAGCCACAATTGCATTTGCTACAACGTCGAGCGAATCCGCCCTGCCAAAGGCAATGGAAAATTTAGTTCGTCTTGGCTGTCCTCAGAGAATTGTCGGCTTTGTTTTGCCAACCGGCTACAGTTTCAATCTCGATGGTACGACCCTTTATCTTGCCATAGCATCCATTTTTGTTGCTCAAGCAGCCGGCATCGAACTCACCTGGACTCAGCAAATCATGATGATGCTGACCCTCATGCTAACATCGAAAGGTGTCGCTGGCGTTCCGCGTGCCTCTCTCGTGATCTTACTCGGAACGCTGGCATCATTCAACCTTCCGGTCGAAGGTGTCATACTAATTCTCGGCGTCGATGAATTGATGGATATGGCTCGTACCACGGTGAACGTTATCGGGAATTGTCTTGCCACCGTAGTCATTACGAAATGGGAAGGTGCTTTTCGCAATCACGAATGGGAAGCCGAGATGGCTGAGTTAGAAGCAGTTACAGGGCAAAAAGCAATCGCATCCTGAAGTTCATTCGTCGGGGTTTGAACTACGCATTATATTCTGCGCGAGCACATGTTGATCCAGTTCTTTTGCGACCTCAGCGTGCTGGTCATCATTAAGAGTACTTCTGGATATAGCTATGGACGTGGTATTTATTCTGGGTCGATTCGCTAGTCATGTATCGAACCTTGCCAAAGATAGGACGTTCCGGTCCCCACGCCCGATCGTATCTACCTAGCACCCAAAAAATGCCGCTATACGAATTGGGGTCGCGGCCATCTAACGCATACTTGTTGTTGAGCTCGATCATGATTCGCAAGGCATCCCGTGGCGACTTTGCCCAATGCAGAATCTTCTTGCCCCAAAGCATTCGCAGGTAGTTATGAATGCGACCTTCGCGGACAAGCTGCATCTGGGCTGCGTTCCAAAGAGGATCGTGCGTATTCCCCTGTTCGAAATGCTCAAGATCGTACTTCGTCAGACGTTTATCCTTTTCATGCTCGTCAAGTGTCTTCTGTGCCCAACTAGGCAATGACTCAAACCGATCGTAATTGCGTTCTCGCCAACACATATTGAATCCGATTTCTCGCCAAGTCATCATTTGGTCCATGAACGCCTCCGCATTGGACCCCATATTCCAAAACCCGTCTTTCTTGCCATTTGGCTTGTTGAGCTTCGATGGCGTCCACTTCGTGACCGTAACAATTTTCTCGAAGACCTCGTGGGGACTCACATACCCAAAATGCAAATAGGCTGAAAGACAACTTGAGCCCTCTTGCTCGGGCTCATTGCGTGCCTCCGAGTAGTCCCCTAGTCTTTGACGGATGAACCTGCTCAAGACTTTTCTCGCTTCAAGTGAACCGCCTGTTTCGTTTGCTAATGTCAATGAGTGATCGATCGGTATCGAACTCAATAAAACTGCCCTCAGTTGCTTTGCCACCTGTTTGGCATCCCAAACCCGCCACGCAGAAATAATTTCTGATGGCAATTTTTCAAGTTTTGGAACGGTGAGAAAATCGAGTGGATTCTCAACCGGAAACTCTGGCATCTCCTTGAATATTTCCTTCTGCATATAGCGACGATACGAATGGGCGACCGTGAAGGTCCGATCGGTGCAACGCATGGGAACAATGGTATTGCTGTCTACCAACTCTATTGCACAATGCCATTGACTCGCGATCCGCTGGTAAAGCGCAGGATGAAAAAAACAGGGAAAGTCGTCCGTAACAATTGCGCAAGCTAGTGACGCGAAGGATTCCATTAATCCCTTGCCTTCGTTCGCACACGGTTCGACATAGGCACAGTAAGTCGCGTTGGTTGACTGCGTCGCTGTCGCGTTGTCCAACATACCGTCCAGCATGAACTGATGGAATCGATCACTCGCCCACCGATAATTGCATCGAATTGCTTCGAAAATCACAAGTGGTTTACGAAGTCGATTGGCTAACTCAACTGCTCGTTGCAATGCGAAATTGAAATGGGTACGGCGGTAAGCCGTCATCCAATACAACACGAATTTGCCAGCTGGATCTACTGGAAATGGATTCAACGTTCGAATTCGAACAGAAGGAACAGAGGAAATGGATTTCGAGATCATAGAGAGCTTTTGCTAGCGATTTGTTTTGGGTCTTTTAAGCATAGTAACCTTTAGGAAAGTGGCAATTGTGGCATTTTGCGTTGGATGGGAAATAGCTGGATTCATTTTGGTAAACAAAACGAATCTAATGCGGAGAATATGCCGATCAAAGAAGCTCTGCATGGGGGTCCCCCAATTGAATTCCTATTGTCGATATTGCCCGTCTACGAGAGAACGTCCGGATGATCTATCGCATTATTGTTGCTGCTATTGCTTGCACGGTTTTAACAAGCGTATCTACCGCCCAGGCCGAACAGTGGGGCCAAAAGCTATTTTCAGAAACGCATCACCACTTCGGAACTGTGAGCCGCAATGCAAAGACAGAGCACTCCTTTGTCATCGAAAACTGCTTTGAAGAAGACGTTCATATTGCGGCTGTACGAAGCAGTTGTGGTTGCACCCATCCCGTCTTGACCAAAAAAACGCTCAAGTCGTGGGAAAAGGGTGAAGTGATCGCGCAGTTCAATACTCGATCGTTTATTGGAACGAAGACCGCCGAGATTACGGTGGTTATTGACCGTCCGTACTACGCAGAAGTGAAGCTGACGGTAGGAGGGACGATTCGTTCGGATATCGTCGTCGAGCCGGGCGAAGTTCGCTTTGGCGACATCGAATTGGGTGTCAAAAAAGTCTTGGACTTGAAGATATCGTATGCTGGCCGTCGCGACTGGAAGATTCTGGACATCCGGGGAAACAGTGAATACATTGAGGTGCGATTGGATCCGATCCAACGGAATGGTTCACAAACGAACTACCTCTTGCATATCACAGCAAAGGACAACGCCCCGGTCGGTGACATCCTTGACGAATTGATTGTTCTTACCAACGATGAAAAGAATGAGCAGTTTACTCTACCAGTAAACGCTCGGGTCATTCCGCCCGTCTCCATTTCTCCCACCTTTGTTGCTTTGGGTGACGTCGGCGAGGGCAAGTCGGTTCAAAACAGACTCCTTGTGCGATCAAAGAAGCCGTTTTCGATCACTAGCGTCGATTGCCTTGATGGTCGATTTGTTTTCAAATTACCACAGGGCCTGAAAACAGTTCATGTCATACCCTTTAGTTTTACCGGCGATCTAATCGACGACCAGGACACTGGATCGCTCAAACAAAAAATTATCGTAAAGACTTCACTGGGTGCCGATATGTCAGTCGAAGTCACCGTTGCTGGCCGCGTCGTTCATTAATAAATCGGACATTTCTAAGCCGACTATCCGCCGTAGCCGCTGTACCGTTTCAGCCCGCGGCGATAAATGATTTGCGACAGGGCAAGGAAAAAAACAGTCCAAGCGACCAGCAATCCCATGTCGATCACCAATTTAGTCCCTTGAACTTTTCCCAAAAAAACCGCTGCTGGAAAATACGCTAGGTATTTGATAGGCAGAAAGCTCACTATCGACAGAAACGGTTCCGGCAAAATATCAAGAGGGAACATGTGTCCCGACAAGAAGAACTGGAACAGCATATAAACGAAGAGCAGCGACGATACCTCGAGCATCCAAAAACCGATCAATCCGATGCATGCTTCCAAATAAAACCCTAACGCAAAACTCAGGAACAACGAAGCCACAAAAGCTGCCAATGTCCATGGATCTGGCCATCCGAGCGTGAAGTAACTTCGACACAGATAGAACACGATCGCAAAAGGAAGTGTTGAAATCGAGAAGTACGCGATCTTGTGAGCCACGCGCGACCAGAATAGAAAAGTGAGTAAATCCACAGGTTGAACGAGGAATTTTTTGATCTCGCCATCCCGAATCTTTACGCCGATGCTGGATGATAGACCGGGCATCGACGAAAATGCCCTACCAACCATGGTGAGCAAATAATACGCGACCATGTCTTGAAATGAAAAACCGGACAATCGTCCAACATTGGGATCATTCGGATTGATCGACTGAAAAATGGCCCACCACAAAAAGATTTGAGTGATAATTGGCAAAAAACGCACTAGCGTGCCGAGCACAAAATCGCCACGGTATGCAAGTCTCTCCGCGAGCGCAATTTGCAAAATCATCCATCGTGTCTTAATGGTATCCGTAGCTTTACTCTTCGATGAATGTGAATCGCTCATGGCTTGTTTGCCGCCATGCCATTCGGTCGAACGTCTGATGATTCCGTCAAGGCGCTGGAGTCCTCTTTCGATACATGAGTAAAAAGTTTTCCAATGGTCTCCTCCAACGGTGGGTCTTCGACCGCGATATCGTCGATTTGATAGTTGTTCAAAATCTCCCCGAGCGACTTGGAAACCTCGCTTCGTGGGCACCGAAATGACACACGTGGCATCGCGATCTTTTCCAACTTCCCATACCGTTCGAGCCCGGTATCGGATTGCCCAACCGCCAATTGCAAAGTGATGATCTTATCGCCTGAGAAACTATCGACGATTCCGCTAAGCGAACCATCGTATTGGATTTGACCTTGCGCGATAACGACCACCCGTTTGCAGAGCGCCGCGATATCCTTCATGTAGTGGCTCGTCAGTAAGATCGTAATCCCGCGTTCCGCTTGATAGAATTTCAAGAACTGTTGGATGTTGTGTTGAGCGATAACGTCCAATCCGATCGTGGGTTCATCCAGAAACAAAACTTCGGGCCGATGGAGCAGTGCCGCGATCAGCTCCATTTTCATCCTTTCGCCAAGGGACAGTTCGCGGATAGGACGCCCCAACAGGTCCTGGACGGTGAGCAGACTCGTCAACTCATCCATCGTTTTCTTGAAATCGCTGGAACCGATTTGGTAAATCTGCTGGTGTAGCCGAAACGATTCCTGGGCTGGCAGATCCCACCAGAGTTGATTTTTCTGGCCCATCACGAGAGCAAATCTTCGCCGATATTCGAGGCTGCGTTCCCATGGGACAAATCCCATCACCGTGGCCGAACCGTTGGTGGGGTGGATGACTCCTGAGAGCAATTTCAGCGTGGTCGTTTTGCCCGCCCCATTGGGACCCAAAAATGCGACAAACTCACCTGGTTCGACACGCAGGGAAATATTTTTTACTGCATTAACGTCTTTGTATTCACGATGCCAGAGCCCGCGCAACGCTTCGCGAAGCCCTTCTTTTTTTTGGTAGACCCGGTACGACTTTGCCAGCTGCTCAATTTCGATAATAGACATGTCGCAAGTATAGCCGAAAAAAAGGGATCGGCTTCCAATGTGTCAGGACACTGAAAAGATAGAAGAAATAGAAATATTGGAACTGCAACCTATCCCACATTGACGCGATAGCGTTCCAGGTATCCGAAGTCGGGGAAACGATTCTCTTTCGGACCTGGCTGTCCTTGCATACCACCCAAGTAAAGAATTTCACCGTCTGGACTATATTTCGCCGTGGTGATTCGCATGCCAGTTTTGGCCTCGCCAATCAATTGCCCGGTTGCTGCGTCAAAAATGCCGAGGTTCCATCTGCCCCCTCGCAATCGACCTGCCATTGCAAAATGATTGCCACTCGGATGCCATGCCAACGTTTCCATCAGCCCCTCGCCAGCTTGGGAGGCTACCGTTTCTTGTTTCATCTCCACGGGCGACTTTCGCCAATCAAAGCGCTGCCATAACTGCCTTCCATTGCCAGCCATCGGGTCCTTCATATCACCCATGCCAGCAGCGTAAAGGGACTCACTATCTGGCGAAAAGGAAATGGCAAATACGCCACCGATATAGCAATGGCTCTTGATGATCCCCCAGCTCGTAAACGCCTTGCTTCGCCATTGTGCCAATTGCCGTCCGCTTTCTACCTCCCATACCGCTAAATCACCCATGAGGTTTCCGGCGGCGACGTAGCGAGATGAAACATCAAATGCAACGCACTGCACCGAAGGCAACATATCGAAAGCGTGTACTAACTTGCCAGTCGCCGCCTCGATGATTTTCACAGTGGGTTCATGGGATGCCAAGGGTGCGTAGTCTTCTGCACCAGCCAAATACTGTCCCGATACCGATGCCACGAGGCGTTGATCGGGTGACAATGCCATGTCCCAGGACCAGAAACTGTGTATGCGTTCCGAAAGTCGCGGTAGGATCGCCGCCGATTGTGGCTTGCTTTCAATATTGTCGTTTACATCAACGGTGGCTGGAACTGCCATCGATCCGGCAAGATCACGAATCTGAAAGCTTCCATCGTATGCTGCAGTAAGAAGCGTTTGTGTTGATTCAATCAAGGCGACGCTTGAAACGTAGCTTCCTTGCCGACCAATTCGTTTTGGTTTGGCTTTTTCCTTTGCCGAGTCCTCGAATTGCAATTCATAAATGCCGTTCATACAAGCTGCATAAAGCCGCAGTCCATCTGCCATGACTGCGAAGTCCAAAACGCCACTTGAGAATGCATAGCGGTCGATTTTATTAAGTTCTATTTTCATTTCAATTTCAATCAAGCGAGCAGTTCAGAAAGGGGAGCTGCATCACCTTCAACGCGATGAAAAGTGGGGAAACCGGGCAAGTCGTACGAATCATGTGGGTCCAGACCAAGCGCAGCGTAAATGGTCGCAAACAAACGTCGTTGATCGACCGGATTGTCCGAAACCGCCACACCATTTTCGTCCGTCGCACCATAGACTGCGCCAGGCTTTAAGCCGCAACCGGCCATGGCTATGCTCCAAGCGTTGGGGTAATGATCTCGACCGCGGGCCTCATTGAGCCAGGGGGTTCGACCAAACTCTCCCATAACTAACACGAGCGTATCGTCCAGCATACCGCGTGCCTTTAAATCGTTGATCAATTGGAAAACGATTCGGTCCATTTCTGGAACCAACATCTGATGAGTCTCGTGGTTGAATACGTGACAGTCCCACGGCATCCCGTTGGCCACCATGACAAATGTCGAACCGTTCTCTACTAAATGCCGAGCCAGCAAAGTATGCATTCCAAAAATCCCTGGCCCGTAGCGCGCACGGTCCGATTCTGGAAGCTTGCTTAAGTCGAACAAAGGAGCCGATTTCATTAGCCCCTTCACTCGTTCAAAGACCGAATTGTAAGATTGGACAGCCGGGTTTTGATGATCGTTGACAAACTTGCGACTAAGGAAAGCACGAAGGGCCTCGCGCTCGCTATGGTCAGCAGCTGTCATTCCCTCTGGAAGACCCACGTTCTCGAGTCGATATTTGCCTCCGACCCGAACCGGACCGTATTCGGCGCCCAACCAACCAGCCCAATTGGCTGCCTTGAACGCCTTGAACTCATTTCCCTCGGGACATGGGTCGAGCAGAACGAACTGGGGCACAGGGCTGTCCAGCTGCCCAAGTTGCTTTGCAAGGACGGACCCAAAGATGGGGCGAGTAAACGGAGGCCGAGGTGCTTCACCGCGGGTCAGCATGTCGATCGCTTGGAAGTGCTCTTTGGGCTCAGTCGACATCGAACGCACCACGGTTAGCTGGTCCATGATCGTGGCGGTTCGCGGCATTAACTCACTGATATGCACGCCCGGAATCGACGTTGGGATCGAACTGAACGGACCTCCGGAAGGACGCCCCGGCTTAGGATCCCAAGTTTCGAATTGGCTAGGTGCTCCACACAACCAGAGTAAGATGCAACGTTTGCCGCGACTGTGTGCGGAATTAGCAAATGCAGGAACACTGAACAAACTCTGAAAACTCGCCACCGACGCGGCCCCAGCCATGCTCCCCTGCAGAAACAATCGCCGATGCAATCGATGGTCGACGCTGCCACAGGGGGCATTCAACATTTTTTCGGTCTCAGGATGATTGGACATAGCTTACTTCAATGATTGAATCTAAATTCAGCACTGGTGATCAGCGCCCAGGCTAAGCTCTCGATCGCTTGATCGCGATTTTCAATTCGATGGTTAATATAGCCGCTGCAGTAAATAACTTCGTCGGCATCGGGTTTGCGCCCAAGGATGCCGTCGAAAAGACTATCCACTACCGATGTGTTGTCTGTCACGTTCGCGATACTCCGCAGGAAACGAGAATGCGTCATCGAGACCAGGTCGCTGATTGTTTTGCCATTGGAAAGCAACAGCCCTTGCGCAACGTTTGCAATCGATTCCTCTGTTAATACATCGGGAAAGAGATTTGCAAAGTCGACCCGTTGATCCATTGCGTTCCAATGGCTTGGGTTCACGGGATCGAGGACTACCAACATCGACCGTTGCAGCATCTCCGCGGTAAGCGGCTTGGGCAATGCAGTCGCGAACCACTTGGGATCGGTGCTGCCAGTGTTGGCGGACGCTAGCTGATAGGCTCGAGTGGAAGCCAACGATTTTATCAACCGGCGAACGTCATAGCCCGACGCTGCGAAATCGCGAGAAAGCCAATCGAGTAGCTCAGGATGGCTTGCCGGATGAAAAGAATCTAGTGAATCAACCGGATGGACCAATCCTCGGCCCATCATCCAACCCCATAGCCGATTCACCATGGCTTTGCCAAGCAACGGATGATCCGATAAGACTTTTTCTACAAACTGCTCGCGGCGAGAAAATTTCGGCACCTTGGGATCGATGTCGCCTATAGCATCGTAGAGGTCATCGCTTTCAACTTCCTTGACATCCTTGGCAGGTCGAGGCTCCTCGACATAACGATCTTCGAGATAGCGTAGTTCGTTAGGCAATGACTCGCCCTCTAAGTTACTGAAATCCGAAAATCCTCCGATGGCTGATTCGGAAATTCGCGGCCCCTGGGGTGTGTCGACGTTTTTTGATCGATTAAAAAAAGCGACGAGTCCCCAGTAATGCTTCTGTTTGATCTCGTCGGCCAGTGGATGGTCATGACACTGGGCGCAATCGATTCGAACGCCAAAAATGTCCTTGGACACCGCTTCCGCAATGTCTTGATGTTTGTCCTTGCGGGAGTACAAATACCATGAGGCTCCACGTACGTCCGTGCGGGTCGATCGTGCAAGCACCATCTCGCGCGCAACATGGTTCCATGGACGATTGAAATGCACCGCATTTCTTAAGTAAGTCATCCAACCTGCGTCAGTACGCTTCTTGACTTGGTCGACATTGGTTCTTCCGATCAAGATCGCGTCCAGCACTTCGGCTAGGTGTTCGGCATGTTCATCACTGACTAAGAGTCGATCGATCAATTCGGCTCGTTTGGTACTGGCAGTCTGCGTCAAGAAGTCCTGCAGTTCTTTCGGGCGAGGAACCCTCCCAACGCAATCAAGAAACAGACGTCGAGCAAATGTTGAATCGTCCACCGCGTTGGCGCTCACAAGCGATTGCGTTCGCCAGCCATGCTCAATCGCAAGATCAATCACCTGTGTCGTATCGAGTCCAACGGGTATCGACGGCCACGTTCCGAAAGGCTTCGCAACAACTCCCAGTTGCTTGGCCGCTTCAGGTATGTCCTGTGGAGATGCAATCAAAACGCCGCAATGAGTCAAAAAAGCAACAAGTACGAGGCAATGAACAATCGTGCGAGGCATATTGGGAAGGGGGTGGGAATTCGTACGGCAGGACTGGGCTGTAGTATCAAACTCCCGCTAGTATAACTAAAATATTCCATTGGGAAATAGAATCCTCGTGACGCACTTTCTATTGACCGGCCTCTTTGACCATCTTGTACTTGAGAAACGACTCCAGAAATCCTTGAAGCTCCCCGCCAAGAACAGCATGAAAATTTCCGATTTGAAATCCTGTGCGTGAGTCCTTTACGCGTTGATCCGGGTGCAGGAAATAGTTGCGTATTTGCGAACCAAACCCAGTAACCGTCTTGTTCTGATACTTGATTGCTTGTTCCGCTTCTTGCTTTTCCTCTTCAACACGGGCCATTCGAGCTCGCAACATCTTCCACGCCTGCGCCCGATTCTTGTGCTGGCTCCTGTCGCTCTGGCATTGGGCGACAATGCCGGAAGGCAGGTGCGTCAGCCGAATCGCCGAGCTCGTTTTATTTACGTGTTGGCCGCCAGCACCCGACGCGCGATAGACATCTTCACGTACGTCCTTTTCGGCTATCTCTATTTCCACTGAGTCGCTAACTTCTGGCGAAACATCCACGGCGACAAAACTAGTCTGTCGCTTGCTCTCTGCATTGTACGGACTGATTCGAACCAATCGATGGATGCCCTCTTCACCCTTGAGATATCCATAAGCTGAAGGCCCGCGAATGATGACTGTGGCTTGAGTGATCCCAGCTCCCTCGTTATCGCATCGATCGACCAACTCGGCGGAACAGCCATTCTTCTGAGCCCATGAAATGTACATGCCCAAAAGCATCTCGGCCCAATCGTTGGCATCCAGCCCCCCTTCGCGGGCATGAACCGAGAGGATGGCACCGAACTCGTCCATGGGGCCACTCAGAAGCGCTTTCAACTCCAATTGATCAATAGCGACCTCGAGCTTGGTAATCTCGGTTTCAACCTCAATTGCAACCGCAGGATCGTCGGCGAGCATGCTCGCTAGCTCGGTCAAATCGTCGCAAGACTGGATCGCAAATCGCAACGGTTCTGCCACTGACCGAAGACTTTTTAGTTGCTGGACGGTCTCTTGCGCTTTTTCAGAACTGTCCCAAAACGTGGGGCTGGCCATATGAGCGTCTAGTTTTTCAATTTGCGAAACCTTGTTAGCGTAGTCAAAGACCGTCTCGTAGTGGAACTAGACGAACACGGACCGCTTTAATACGACTTAGTAGATTGCTATCACTCATTTGACTGAAATTGGGAAAACGGCAATGGGTAGGATTGGAAAAACGGGTGCGAGTCCAATTTAGACTCACGCGGCCAGTTACGACTTGCCGATGGTGACGATTGTACCACATCGGTAGAATTTAGGTCCACGGTGACGTTATGCAAATTCAATCTTCACGTTTCGGAAAAATCGATATTCAGTCCTCTGATATGCTGCTAATGCCGCATGGCCTGATCGGGTTTGAGACCTGCCGTCATTGGATTTTGCTATCCAGCGAAGGAAATGAAGAGGTTGCTTGGTTGCAATCGGTCGCTCAGTCGAACGTGGCGATTCCAGTGGTTAGCCCACGTCGTTTCGCTCGCAACTATCGAGCACATGTAAGCAGGCGGGAGCTCGCGCTGTTGCATATCCACACAGAAGATCAACTCTACATTTTGAGCGTCGTCAGCAAGAGCGGTATCACATTAACCGCCAACCTGAAGAGTCCGATTTTGCTGAACGCCTCTCGCCATTTGGCCATCCAGGTTGTTGTAACGGACGAACAGCCTTTGGCCATGCCACTCGGATTAACCAACGCTGCCGCAGTTCGCAGAGCAGCGTAGCAGTGGGCTGATGAAAATACAAGCCCTACGCGCAAGCGAGGGGTCGGAACCATCCCTCGCTTGCGCGTCGGGCTTGTATTGAAGCCGTTAGTTCAACTATTGGCTGCGATTTCATCAGGCCAGCGTAGCAGTGGCGAAGAATTGCTCAAGGCCAAGTAAGACGATTGCCGAAATTGTAACGGTAAGAACAATTTTTCCGGCAGTGAGTATGATACCATTACTGGCCTCACTTCTCGGTGATGCAAAATAAGCGATTTAGTCTATGACAACTTTACGATATTTCCAGTCAGCGTTTGAGAGCAAAATAAATCATACTGATGTGGAATCGCCCGGGTTCCTCAAAGCGTTTAGGAGATCGGGCAAGCGAATCCAACTGGGTCAGTTCCTTTGCGTCCTTGCGATTGGTGGATCGGTGGTTTCGATGGTGGGTTGCACGTCCACTCCAGGCACTCGAACATCGATTTGGCCTACTCGCACCGCTGGGGCGACGTCGTCCATGGCCACTGGAGCGGCCGGTGTTTCAGGTTCGATCGCATCAACTGCACAAGCGGTCAAGGGCCAGTTCTCTTCCATGGGAACTGCGGTATCGTCAGCATACGGCAAAGCCAAAACGGCGATTTCATCACCGTATGGCGCAACGTCCGAGACAGGGGCCCCGACGAGTTTAGGCACAAAGCCATCGGTTGGTCCCGAATTGCATGTCATGAGTGGTCAGCTTCATGAGTCGCAGGGGAATTACGCCAAAGCACTTGATAGCTATAGCAAAGCCCTCGAAATTGAGCCCCAAAACCCCCCTGCGCTTCTTAGCACAGCCCGACTCTACGAACGTCAGAACGAAAAGGACAAGGCCGTAGAGTTTTATCAAAAGGCGGCTACCGTTGCTCCGAACAACGCAGCCATTTTTGCTGACTTGGGCAGCCTTCAAGCTCGCAGTGGCAACCTGACAGCAGCTCGATCCGAATTGCAAAAAGCAGTCAATCTTGATCCAAAAAACACGTCGTATCGCTCCGCGATAGCGGGTGTAATGCTCGACTCTGGAAACGCGGAACTTGCGATGGCCGAATTGCATCAAGTGAACAGCCCAGCCATGGCAAACTATCAGATGGCCTATTTGCACTTTGCTCGAAAAAACGTTCCCGCGACGCAGCAATATCTTGGCTCTGCGCTGCAGATTGATCCGAATTTAAAACCAGCTCGTGATTTGATGGCCAGCATGGGAGGTGCTCAAAACATTACTCAAATGGCACAGCAGGGTCCGCAAGCGATTCAGCAGGCTCAAGGAATCTATCAGCAAGCAGGGGCCATCGGATCCAATATTCAAGGCCTAATGAACATGTCACCGCTGCCAGTGCATGCGGCATCGCAATCGGCGATGGGCCAGAAGCCTGTTACGCAACCAAACTCGGGGGCTACAAGTTTGCTTTCTTACGAACAAGTGGCTCAGCCTACGTCGCTCCTGAGCCGCTAATAGTCTTGCTCACGGTTGGCAATTCAATAATAAACAAGCTGCCCCCCTCTTCACGAGTTCTGTATTTGATTGTACCTCCGTGGTCTTCGACGATGCCCTGGCTAATTGCGAGCCCCATTCCAAGTCCAGTTGGTTTGGTCGTAAAAAATGCGTCGAATAGCCGGTCTTGTAGCGATTCTGCCACACCGACCCCCGAATCATGGACGGCGATTACGACGTGATCAGCCATCTCGCTAACCTCAATCGTTGCGATCTTGTTGGAACTGGGATGGTCCACCATTGCCTCCAGAGCGTTCAATACGAGGTTAACAAGAACTTGTTGTAATCGAACTGGATCGCCGAGCACTTTTACATCCGGATGGATGTCTACGATTTGGATCGTCATCCCACGGCGTCTAGCTTCACCCTTGAGCATAGCGGCCGTATCTAATACCAGTTCCGACAGGCTCAACAACTCTGGCTTGTGCTTTGCAGTCGACAGGAATTCGCGAGTTCGACGAATGATCTTTGCGGCTCGAGTAATCTCGCCCGATAGTCTTGAAAGGACATGTGAAGTCGTGTCAGAAGCAGGTGACGATGCAAGGATTTTGCTGAGGCTTGCAACGTAGTTCTGGATCGCGTTCAGCGGTTGGTTTAGCTCATGTGCTAATTCGCCAGACAATCGCCCCATGACACTTACACGCGAAAAATGCGATATCTGGGCTCGTTTTTCTTCTAGCAACTCTTCGGCGTATTGCCTATTCTCGATTTCGCTCACCAGCGAATCGTTCACCTTTAGGAGTTCTTGCGTGCGTTCCTTGACGCGTTCTTCGAGTAGAGCGTTGTATTGCTGCAATTCCAGCTCCGCAATGCGGCGATCCGTGATGTCAATAGTATGGCCAGCGACGCCCATGAATTTCCCTTCCATCGAATGGATGGGCTGGCAATTGGCAAGCATCCAACGCCAATCTCCCGCTTTGCCTTTCATCCGAAACTCGTAGCGTGCGGATTTTTGTTGTTCGCTCAAGACCGTGTTCAGGCTTGAGACAGCACCTGGAACATCGTCCACGTGGGTAACTTCCTGCCAGTTTTTTCCGAGTACGGTTTCTATCGGCATTCCGGTCACGGTTTCAAAATAGTCGCTTACAAAAATGCACAGCCCATCGACCGAAAGCTGCCAAATGATGGCTGGAACGGAACTGGTTAGGTCCCGCATTAAATTGGCTTTTTCTCGTATTTCCTGCTGGGCGGCTAATCGATAAGTGAGATCGACGATACTGCCAATAAAGGACACTGTGAAATTTTGAGTGTCGGAAACTCGATTGAGTGACAACTCCACTGTGCACTCATTTCGCCCCCGCAACGTGCAATCAACTCGATCGCCGCCTGGATAAGAATCCTCGCAACTCATCAAATGCTGTACTAGTGGCAGTTGTTCTGCGCAGACAAAATCGGTCCAAAGTTTCCCCACAGCCTCCTGAGTCGACAGCCCAGTAATTCGTTCCCACTCCGGATTTACATACGTCAACTGATGAGCTGGGTTGCATTCAAAAATCCCTACAGGGCAAGTTTGCGCCAGAGCGGTGAACCGCTTTTGATTCTGTTCAAACAAGAGAAACGCTTGTTTGATCGGTGAGATATTCGTGTAACAAGTTATAATACCAACATGAACCCCCGTCGCATCGCGAATTGGGCTTCGTGAAACAATTAGTGTTCGCTTTTCGTAGCCCAGGTCCCAGGTCTCTTCGGACGATTCCGCCTTGCCGCTCGAAATAACGAATTGATCCCGCTGTCTGATTCGCTCCGCAAGTTCCGCAGGCAACGCGTCATAGGAATTGAGTCCGGGCAAATCATCCACAGAGCATTTGTAAAACTCCGCAACTCTCTGGCTACCAATAAGAATAATCCCGTCGCAATCCTTGATCAAGATGGACTCGCTTGAGGATCGCAGGGCGATCGCGAGCAACTCTTTCGTCAGAAGGATCTGAGGCTGTCGCTTTACAACGTTGCTTGGCATTCCGCCTCCGTCTCTCAATAGTAACTATTTTAGAAAGGCTAGGGTCAGCAAGACGTATCCAGTAACCAGGTTCGGATCTCCCTCCATCCACCTCGCATCCGGGTTGATCCATGAACCGTTCTGCTGTTGTGCGACTGCCAATTGGCTAAGGAGTTCTGAATTCCAATCGCGCGGCCCATCTTTGGTGTTGAACTCCTTTTCTCCCAATGCGTCGAGCGCTTTTGCCATCGTGTGTTGATAGTAGTACAACCCGGAGCTGCCCATGCCAGGATTGGATGTCACAGAATAGTTGTTGTATAAGAATTTCTTTGCAGCTTTGACTCGAAAATCTTCTCGGTCCACCCCTGCAAAAATCATACTCTTTAAGCCAGCGTAGGTCATGGATGCGTAGGACCTCAAGCCGCCGTTTTCGTTTTTGCCTGCCATCGAATCTCCGCCAGCGGCGGGTGTGTAGTAAAATCCACCGTCGTTTATTTTGGAGGCAAATTCTGTGCGGTTGTACGCTGACTCCAAATTCTGGCAACGCGAAACAAACGTCAGTGCTCGCTGAATCGCTTCGTCCTTTTCGCTTACTCCTGCACTTCGCAAAGCGTCAATTAGAAAAGTAGTGTTTGAGAGATCGGGACGCGATTTACTACCGTAGCCTGCTCCTCCATACGCTACATCGTCCGATTGGATTCCTTCCCCTTCATCCCATTGCTGTTTTTTTACAAATAACTCCGCAGCTCGGATCAACTCGGTGTATTTGCCATTTTGATTGGCTTTCGAAAATGCCATGATGGCCAAGCACGTTTCGTAATTCGCATGAGTCGACTTGGGGGCATACAATCCACCATCTTCATGCCGCGTGCTTTCTAAGTAGGTCAGCGACTTGGCAACGAGCGGATGGTGGGCAGGAACGTCGACCGACAAGAGGCCAGCAACAACCAAACCGGTTACGCCAGGTCCTGTCTTGCTACTAAAGGATCCGTCCGCCGATTGGCCAACGTTGTGAAGGTAGGAAACCGCTTTGTCGATCAACCCCTGCCGCACAACGGGTCCATCTGCGGAAAGGAACGCATTTACGCAAGCTAACAACGGCAGTGCGATGACAAATGCCGAAGAGTTTATAAATTTCATTGTTTGGCTCGCAAAGTGTTTGACAAATCTCACTCCTACTCAAACGATCGATTATAGACTAGACGAGCGATTAGACCACGCCAGAGAAGCGACTATTTTTGCCCGATGACGTTGGCTTAATGACGGTGGATGCATATCATTGATTTGGCTAATTCTGTTTGCGATAAATTGGACTTTGCGGGTGTGATTGTGAAGATCTCGGTTCGATCCAGGGCCACAGATCATTGGTGATGGGTTTGCTAAAAAATTTTCGATCTGTACGATTAAAATGAGTTGGGAGCTTACTGAGCCTGAGACCGGGCTGATGGAAATACAAGCCCGACGCGCAAGCGAGGGGTCGGATCCATTCCTCGCTTGCGCGTCGGGCTTGTATTGAAGCCGTTAGTCCACCTATTGGCTGCGATTTCATCAGTCCAGCCTGAGGCGCTAGATGATTTCCTGCGGCGTGGCTCGGCCTAGCGCCTCAGGCTCAACAAATTGCATAGGCAAATTCAAATTGAGTCGTACAGGTCTAAAAAAAATTTCGAAAAATTTTCCTTGGTTCGGATTTAGCTTTAACTAGTATTGATTTAAGAGCCGATGGCTTGTTATTGAGTAGTTTGGATGAAATCGGTCCATGCTACCAAGCTTGGACTTAGTCGATGGTTCGGATTTGTAACTGTTTTCGTTTCCGATCGAATTCGATCTGGGTTCTATCTTTATCATGAGGTGGTTGCTTGCAGAATCGTTTGATAATGTAACGCGGAAACTCTCCTGCCCTCTCGGTTCGATCGCTAATTCGACCACACACATTTGTTAGCGATTGATCCACCGCGCTGCTTATCGCGGCTCAGGTAATCTCCTCGATAGTCTCACAGGACAATCGATCTATCCAAGGAGTTTTCAATTGAGGGTTCGCGGTCATGTTTACAAATTTATTCACTGTGTGTCTCTTTATATGCGTTACCCTATCAACTAAGGGTAATCATTCCATCGACGAGTTTGTCGATTTGATCGAGCTCAATCATTTTTATGATCAGCGGGGACGTCTCGTCTACGATCAAGTAATTTTTTATGAAAGGGCACCCGAAACTGGGCGATTTCAAGTTAGGGCTTGGTGTCTCGTCGAAGATCGCGAATGCCTCAATCGCCGTCCTATAAGAAATTACAAAACCCAACTCTATCAAGTCGATTGGTTTGACACCGACCAGCGCCTTCTTCGCAGAATAACCAGTCGCCTCTATCGCGAAAGTTGGACTCAGATCGATCCCGAACGTGCAAACAAGAAGATTCACGACGAGCGATCGCGGATTGCTATGATCCAGAGTCCTAAGAAACTCCTCGCATTGGAGACGCAATTGCAGCAGGCCGATGAACCAAAACAGACCGAAACGGCCATCATTGCTTCGCCCAACGTCTTGAAAAGCCAAGCACCCGCTCCGCCACTTGCCGAGGCATTAGTAGCCAAGTAGTCATGTGCGTCTAGATCGCTACGCTCGGCCACGCCACTTGGTCGTCAAGCCGAGTTGCTTTCGGAAAATTGCCACCCATTGGATCGCAACAAAGCAAAACACTCCGAACGGATGCAACACTGCGCCGATGTAAGATTGGTGAAATCGCTTGCATGCGATTAACCTCGGTACAAATGATATTGCAAAGGCCACAAACAAAATGGCAAGTTCAATCGAGGAGGCACCGGCTAGATACCCCCAAACCATCGAAGGGCCGGGTAAAAAAGAGCCTCCGATTAAAAGTATCGTGAAGGGTACAATCAATCGAGCGTTGGCAATTCCCTCCGTCGCGTTTTTGAGTAGGCCGTTGTAGACCTCCTTGGTCGACGCGTACATTCGACAGCGCGCAATGTCGCTCGCATCGAAGATGTCCGTTCGATGTCCAGCTCCACGAAAGGCCCGTGGCAATTGTATGCCATCGTGACGGGAATCCCGAATCGCTGAATGGCCGCCCATCGACATGTATACCTGCTTGTCCGCGAAGAAAAGTTGCCCGCATCCAGCTGCCAACCCAACACCCAATGAAGATCGCATTAGATCGATGGGTAGGTAACCGAGCAGAACATAGTGCATTAGTGGAATCAGGATTTTTTCGGCCATCGTTCCCGTTTCCTGCATCGGAAAGCCGCTGATCAGTGGTGCCTGCCTTCGCTTCTGCTCCGCAACACAACGCGATACAGCGTCCTTCGCAAGCCGAACGTCGGCGTCCAAAAACAGAAGCCACTCATATTGGGATTGATTTGCTAATTGCCAGCACGCATGCTGCTTTCCATTCCAAAGTGCCGGTAATGCGTTTGACTCCAAAAGCCTGACTCTGGGGTCGCGAGCGGCAAACGCTTGAACCTCGCTCGCAGTCTCATCGTCAGAATGATCATCGAGCACAATCACTTCAAAATTGGGATGGCTATTTTGCAAGATGGCCTCGATCGCATGGCCTATACTTGCTGCTTCGTTTCGAGCTGGTATGAGAATACTAACGCGTTCCGAGTTCGCCCGATTCAACAAGTCCGTTTCTGAGCACGCAGGCAGAAATTCGATCGCGTTCTTAAAAAACATCGCAACCGGCAATATTGCGATCAACAAAACTACCAACGAGTAAAAGATCATGGCTGGCCGCTAGTGAGCAAACTCGCCGACGATCGATCGATAGTAAGCAATCGTTCTCTTGATCCCGTCTTCCAATCGAACTTGGGGTTCGTAGGCGAGGAGCGTTCGAGCGAGCGAAATGTCCGCCAGGCTGTCGCGTACGTCTCCTTTTCGGGCCGGTTGAAAATCGGGTTCGATCGGCTTGCCGAGCAAGGTCCCCAAGATCTTCAGCAATTGCAGCAACGTCGTTTGTCCACCATCCGCAATATTGATGATCCGACCACCGATGTTGGGGCGTTCGGCAGCAAGAAGATTCCCGTGGACAATATTCGCAACATAAGTAAAGTCACGAGACTGCAAACCGTCACCAAAAAGGAGTGGTCGTTGACCGCTTAGAATGCGGCTGACAAAAAGCGGAATGACCGCTGAGTATGGGCTGTCGGGATCTTGACGAGGACCGAACACATTGAAATAGCGAATACCAACAGTTTCTAGCCCAAAGCTGTGATAGTAGGCTTGGCAGTAGTATTCACCACACAACTTTGCGACCGCGTAGGGAGACAGGGGCATCGGGAGATCTGATTCGCGTTTTGACGAAGTGGGCTGATCACCGTACGCGCTGCTGCTGGCTGCGTAGACAAATCGTTTGACTCCCGCCTGAACGCTTTGGTGCAGCATATTCAAGGTCCCTGTCGCACAAGCCTGATGTGTGTCCAGTGGGCGTTCCAACGACAGTGGCACGGAAGCCAACGCCGCTTGGTGAAATACCCTTTCAACGCCAGCGAGGGCTTCGCGGACCGCGATCGAATCGCAAATATCCCCCTCGACGAAGTCGATTCGATCGGAAACTTCTTCTAAGTTAGCTCTTTTGCCGGTGACCAAACTGTCAAGAACACGCACCTTGTGACCAGCATCAAGAAGTCCGCGGACGATGTGAGAGCCAATGAATCCGGCTCCACCGGTTACTAAGCAACGAACCATAAGTAATACCTAAATGAATGTAGATTTTGTTTGGTGCAAAGGTACCGTAGTTACTCTATCCAGCATTACGCAACAATCCAGCATTACGCAGCAACACCCCTCGCGATCGATTCTACCGACCAAGCCCCTAGAATCGTCAGTCGATTATTCTGAAGTGACTTTAACGCCTGAATTGTTTCGCGAGAATTCGATGGATTGAGCAGTTGAACTACGATCCCGTCGCACAGTCTACCAATTTGCGGCATCTTTGGGAAACACACATCTCCCAAATCGAAGACGATCAGCCCAAACTCTTGCTTCCAGCGAGGTAATTCTGCAAGCTGCGCATACCATGCTTTCCTCTCCGCTTTGGGATCGCCAATGTAAAACCAACGGGCTTCACGAACCAAGGTTTTCCCGACAGGATCATCGGTGTTGAGTTCGCCAGGAGAACGGACGGTAATCAGAATAGCATTTCGATCGATCTTGCTACAGCAACGTGCTACCAAATCGGTCACAACAGTGCGAACCAACGACGGATCTGATTCGCCAACCGTCCCGATTCCTAAAACATACGGCTTCGAAAGTTTGATTCGATTCAGAATTCCATCAATTGGCAAATGGACAATCTGGGACAGTGGCAACGCAGCATCTTTTTGGGCCGCGTCCATGGTTGCGCGATACACTTCCAATTGCGGAAGCCATCGTTCAAGTTGCGAGTCATGATCAGATGAACTCATGATTTTCTCAATTTAGTAAACAATTTGGCATAAGGATGTAAAACTGCGCGATGGGTACCACCGTTGGCTTGAGCGACTCCATTTCGGACTGATCCCAAATCATCCTCAATCACCAGTAGATCTCGATCATCGCCCATTGCAACTCGTTCTGCTACTTGCTCAAAATCCTCGTCATTCGAGTAATTGTGCATTCCCGAAAAGGTGATGACGTCCGTATGAGCTTGATGGGATAACCGAAGATAATCGACTTGAGAATGCTCCACCGCTTGATTCATTGCGAATGCCTCATCGTAGGCAATTGGATCAACCGAAGTTGCCGGATCAAAGGCCATTGCACTCATATCGAGTCCTGAAACCAAGTCTCGCATTTCCTCTTCGATCTGTCGCTCTAAGTTTGCAGCCTGTTCGGGCGAGATATTCGAAATAGTCTCGACCCCTGTCTGCAATGGATTGGAAAAGAAATCATTCGATTCCTCAAATACCAATCGATTCTCAAGGTTCGGGTTCAGATGCGAAACGCCGAAACTCGATAGGTCGTGATTAAGGTTTCCATACGACGCGCCCGAGTACGCTTGGTAGCTATCGGACGACTGGACGGGGATCAAGAATTCCTCGTCATATTCACCGGCAAAAACGTCGAGCAAATTCTTTTTAGCAACTGGCGACGCATCTGTCACCTCAACCGAATCCTCCATTTCTTCGGGAAAATCATCGTCCAACTGCCCGAATTCAATATTCGAATGCGAAGCGACTTGAGGTAGTGAAGCAGCAGAATTCTGCAGCATCGAAACGGAATTCGGGGCCGAAATCGGTTCTGGAGACACGTTCGAAACCATTGGAATTTGGCTCTTTGCAGCTGGACTGGAGCTGCTAGGAATCTGGCTTGAACTGGCAAGCGATAGGCTAGGCGCCGAGTGAGCGGCGCTTTTAACGATCGAATCGGGTTCACTCCACGGATTGGGTAGCTGTTGGAGCATACGCCAAGCCCGGCCAACCATGGCGGCCGAAACAGGGCGCTCACGATCGTTGCAAGCCAGTAACAACGACTGGTCTGCCAATTGGTCGATCAACCGCGGAATCCCATCCGATCCACGATAAATCGCGTCTAGGGAGTCGCGAGTCATTACGGTCGATCCCTCCACTCCACTCAACTCAATTTTGTGGATGACATACTGGCCGGTTTCTTGGTTGCTCAACGGCGTCAAATAGCATCGGGCAGCAAGCCTCTGATTCAGGGAATCCATATGCGGATGTGAAAGGCAGTCCTCCAATCGCATTGTGCCGCAAAGCACCAGTCGGACTCGTGGAATACCATTGCGAACCACGTTGGTCAGCAGTCGGATCTCATCGAGTAACTTCATCGATAGCGTCTGGGCCTCGTCAATCACCAGGACCAACCCTTCGGCGGAATTATCAGTCGAGGGTTGTAGCCGGCTCATGAGGGAGAGTCGAAGTTCTCCTTCGGTCAAGTCTCGATACGGCATGCGAAGTTCGAACAAAAGACACTGTAGCAATGCTCGACGCGTGATGAGCTGCGAGCTTGATAGCATCACCACTTCGAAATTGCGGCGAAAACTCTCTGCGATGCGCATGCAGCACATTGTCTTGCCCAATCCCGTGCCGCCGAAAATCGCAACGGGGCCTTCGCCTCGTTGGATCGCACGGGCAGTGGTTTGAAAGGTTTGCTCAATGCATGCCGCTGGGAAATAGCGGTCGAGCGTGGATGCCGCGAGGAATGGTCTTTTGACAAATCCAAAGAATGATTCGTACATCCGTTCGGTTCCGTTGTTGAATTGGCCTTAGTTGAGCTTAGTCTGTAGTCCTTAAATCGGTTATTCCGCAACAGAAACATTAGGCATGATCGTTATAATCCTAAAAGATCACCAAATCACTTAATTCGCTCTACCTTGCCACCTTTGAGACGAACCAATGCATCGCACTGCTGAGCGATGTTTTCGTCATGCGTGACCATCACGATGGTTAATCCGGTATCGCGGTTCAAGTCTCTCATCAACTGCAGGATGGATTGTCCCGATTCTTGGTCGAGATTCCCGGTTGGCTCGTCCGCTAATAGCAGCTTGGGGTCCGTAATCAATGCACGCGCGATGGCGGTTCGTTGCATTTCGCCGCCTGAGAGTTCGCAAGGTTTATGATGCAAACGATGGGATAGGCCCACCATTTCGGTTAGCGATTTGGCCCGTTGAATAATCGACGAACGATTCCGGAAATAGGAAACGATGCTCTGACCTATCATAGCAGGAGCGATCACGTTTTCGAGCAATGTAAGTTCTGGCAGCAAATGGTAGAACTGGAAAATCATCCCCAATTTCTTATTGCGAAAAGCATCTCGTTTGCGAGCCGGCAGATTGTCAGTGCGCTCGCCATCGAAATGGATTTCGCCGGAGTCTGGTCTATCGAGGGTACCAAGCAGGTGAAGCAACGTACTTTTTCCTGAGCCGCTTTGGCCAACGATCGCGGTAATTTTGCCTCGTTCGGCATTGAAATCGACCCCCTTGAGCACAGGCACAACCGTTTTACTGCGTCGGTAGGATTTGGTGACGTCGCTAGCCATAACGATGGATTTGCCGCCAACGCATTCTGGCAAGTGTGTCTTCGCTAGCTCTCTCTCGATGGATTCGAGTTCCAACTCAGGCCTGACAACACGATAGGGTACGGCGGCAGGCAGAGATGGCTTGTTGGGCACTTTCGCGGGAGTAATGCTATTCATAACGTAAGGCCTCGACAGGATGCATGCGAGCCGCACGTATGGATGGCAAAACGCTTGCCATGATCGCGATCAAGACCGCGCCGATGCTGACCCAGACGATAGTAAATGGATGGATGATGGTTGGAATCGAGTCGAAATAATAGACGGTGGGATCAAAGACTTCACGTCCCGTGAACCATTCGAGGATTCGGGCAATCTCATTGATCTTCCAAACAAAAAGGAGCCCACAAATAACACCAGCTCCCGAACCAACTGAACCGAGCAAGACACCATAACCCAAGAAGATCGAAGCGATGCCGCTGCCAGGTGCACCCAGCGACTTGAGTACACCAATGTCGCGCGTTTTTTCAACCACAATCATAAAAAACGTCGCTAAAATGCCGAAGCCCGCGACCGCGATGATCATGAACAATAAAACATTCAGAATGGTTGTCTCCATTTGAACGGCTGCTAGCAATGGTCCTTGCGTGTCGCGCCATGAGTTGACTTGAACATACGATTCGGCGGGTGGGAATTCGTCTCGCAATGCATCGCGAGCTGATGCAAGGTCTGAGCCCTTCTTCAGTTTGATTTGAATCGAGGTGACCGCTCCGACATTGGACATCGGATCGATCATCCCTCGAGTTCGCTGTAAAGCCTCGATGGGTACGAACGCAAATGTAGCATCGTATTCGCTCATTTTGCTTTCATAAAAATCAACCACTGTGAACATTTCATCAATGGCACGTGGCGGCGTACCCGCGTTTGGAAATGCTACGTTTACGTCATCACCAGGTCGGATAAAGAAATAGTCTTTGACTTTGCCCGCCAAGTCGCGGCCCCGAACACTGCCGATTCCAATTCCAAGAACGATGCCCGTTCTCTGCTCCTTGGATGCGTCAAAAACTCTCCCCCCACCTCCACCCAATTGCATGGTCGGAATACGAGGACCGGCGAGCATCGAATCAATTGAGTTCGGTTCGGTTTGCTTTGTTGGCAAAGACTCCGACTGGGAATTCGCTCCATTGGTTTCCAAGGATCGAGTGCCGTTATTGTTTTCATTCAATGGATTCGATTGCTGGTTTCGCTGCTCTGCCGCAATTTTTTCTTGAAGTAGCCGATATTTTTCTAGCTCCGAAAGTCGCTCTTTTTTTAGTTGCTCAACACGGTTTCTGTATTCCCATCCAGCAGGCTGTAACGCTTCACGTTCAGGCGCGTATCCCGATTGTTTTAGTTTGAAGTCCAGTTGCGACTGATTGTCGGGGTGAATGAGATACTTGCTAAAGTCGCTAACACTTGCATACGTCTTTTGATCAATACCGATGAGGTTGATCTGCTGTGTGTGTGCTGAACCGTTGTGGTGAAAGGTCATCATGGCTGGAAGCGTCACGACCGTCGTGACTCCTTCAACCGAATTGCCGAGCCTGGCTCGAATGCGATCGATGTACCAATTGGGTTCCGAGATACCGCTGGTCCCTCGCGTTTCGACGACTAGATCGCTCAGAATTCCGTGCATGCGATCCTGCATTTGCGAAGTAAAACCATCCATCACGCTGTTTACGACGATTAAAGTCGCAACGCCTAGCGTCACAGAAACGATGGATGCCAATGCAATCCACCTGGTTTTTAAGTAACGCCAACACAACAACAGTTTGTACATTCCGCATTCCTTTGCTAGCACTTCTCGTCAAATCCGGGTTTTCGTAGGCTCAATATTTTAGGCACCCCAAAAACACTGATGCAATGAAAATAGCATCCTTACCGTCCACGGTGCCAGATCAGTCGAAAAACAGGATTAGCACAAAAAATGGATTCGAACGGGAGACAATGCGCCATTAAAAAGACAAAAGGGCCCGCAAGCATGGTGCCACGGGCCTTTGCATGCTATTGTGACCTGTCTCTGATTCACTCGATTTCCGAACACGAACCCGGTCTGCCGAAGGATGTGCGTCTGGATGACAAAAATACTTTTCGTTGATGACCACGAAATTGTGCGTCTGGGCCTTAGACAAATGTTAGTCGGAACCGACTTAGAAATTGCGGACGAGGCCTCCACCTCAGAAGAAGGTTTCAACAAGTTTTTAGGTTCCAAATTTGATCTGGCGGTCTTAGACGTTCGTCTTCCAGGCGGAGACGGTTTGCAACTGTTAGGAAAAATCAAAACGCACGCGCCCAACCAAGCCGTATTGATTTTTTCCTCCTACGATAATCCAACCTATGTTGCGAGGGCAGTCGCATTGGGTGCGAACGGATTTCTTCTGAAGACAGATTCACGAGAAAAAATTATAGACGCGATACAACGCACTTCGAAAGGCGAAAGTATCTGGAGTCGTGAGGAACTAAGGCGAGTCACAGGCTCGCTAGCGACCATGCGTGTGGGAAGCGATTTGGAGATTCCCCTAACGCAACGCGAAGGCGAAGTGCTAAAGCAGTTAGCCAATGGGCTAACGAACAAGGAAATTGCCCAATCGCTCGGCATCAGTTACGAAACGGTTAAGGAACATGTCCAGCACATACTCAGAAAGATTGGTGTGTCGGATAGGACACAAGCTGCCGTGTGGGCCGTGCGAAAGAACCTAGTTTAGGATCGGTGATGTGTTTCGTACTTCATTGCAAATATTTAATTGACTTCCAAGAGTTCGGCTAATGAACCTGAGAACTCCCAGTCGACTCGGCTTGCTGATCCGTCGTCGACAAGTTTCTGGATGTCACTAGGCTGAGGCCAATCGCTAAAGCCATAATTCTTGGGAGACCTATAGCGATGAATCTCCGCCCACAGGACCAAGATGTGGGTGATGCCGCGTTGTCGTAGTATTGTTCGTTGTTCAGCCCCTGATCGTCCTCTCAGATAGACTTCACCTGGATTGATATCGAAGCAGGTGCTGTACTCGACGCGCGCGAGGAATTCGAACGCTCTCGCTTCGCCTATCAACAGGATTTTCGTTTTGCGATTATCTAAATTCTGATTGACCCACGCTGTCGTCGGAAAAATCTTGGGCACTTGGTTTTCGTCGCCTGTATCCACGCGCAATGCGGCTATCGAAACAAAGTAACGATTGTCCGCAAGAACGGGAGACGAATTAATTACACAACCATATCCGAGTCCGAAGACAATAAGCGAGTGAGAAAACCATGGAGACACGTTTTGGTACAACCACCAAAACCCAATTGCACCAAGACCAGCCCATAATCCGGTCAATGGCAACCAAAAGCGGTCAATGCGATGGGTCGCAAACCACCAGACTAGTACTATCCATCCAGACCAGATAACCCATGCAGTCACCAATCTAATACGATGATCGTACCGAAATGGGAACGTTGCCAGTGCGCAAAATAGTATCCCAAGAATCATCGCTGGCTGGACGAATGGTGAAGTTAGCAAAAGTCGGGTGGCATCTGAGAGTACTGTTGAGGCCATATTGACAGAAATAGGATTGGTCCCATTCGCTTCCTTGGTGCTCGTCAAGTCATTTTCGTGAGCCCGATTCCATTGTGCGATTTTCGCAGGCGTTAGTGTTTTTCCACCGAAGACACGAGCTGCAAGTGGGTAAACAGGATTACCCGCGAGAGCCCAGTTCTTTCCATACCACGGTCCGCAGGTCGCAGCAAACTCGAGTGCAATGCAGATCGCTACAAGGATTACTTCTCGCTTTTGGAAAACACTCCTGTATCGCCATGCAGTCCAAACAAAAAATGCGCAAACGGGCAGTACCGCCAAAATCAGGCCTGGGTACTTTGCCGCTGCTGCAGCTCCCGCAGTAACACCGGCAAGTCGCCAATAGGTCAACAATCGTTGACGCGATGTAAGGCTTCTGTCTTGGTCCAGAACCATCGCCGAATTTCTATCTCTTAACGTTTTCAAACCTCCCGAAATGGCGACGGCAGACGCGAGAATATAGGTGGCCAAAGCACCGTCAATCAAACCGCACACCGCCACCTGTGCGATCCCAGGTGATGTAAGCCACAAACCTGCAGCGCACCAACCGACGAAAGCCCCAATTTGGCGAGCAAGAAATGCCCCAAGCAATGCGGCACCAACGAGGGAGAATGAAGCGGTGATGGATTTCCCTATCAACCCGCCGAGCCATCCATCCTCTTGCCCTATCAGAGTCATCATCGCCAAACTATGCATCTCGATTCCAAGTGGCATGTTGGCATATACGTTGTGCGGTATAAAGCTAATCGAACCTTGTTGGAAGAACTCCTTGGGTGCTTGAAGATGATACTCAAGCACATCAAATTCACTTGGAGGAAGCCACGCTCCGAGCATGATTATCGCAGCCGCGCAACAAGTTAACATGACAATAGCCATGAAGAAAAGCCGATCGATTGATACAGTTTTTGGCTCATTCGTCGATAGTGACAAATTGGGTTCGGGCTCTTGATCATTTAAATCGGGATGCATTGCGAGTCTAGGCAAACCATAGACGACGATGGCAACGGTCACGATGGCTGCACACAGTGGCCATTCGCTTTTCAGACCGCCCATCAATCCGACGGTCAATGTTGCAGTCGATAAAAGCGCGAGGCCTACCAAAATTGCCATCGATAGCTGCTCCGTACGCGCTGACCATGTGGTAATGTGAAAGTAGACTGGTCGAACCAAAGGTATGCCAATAATGGCACCGAGCGCCAACCAAACCAAGGACCCGAAGGCGATCGGTATGCGGTCACTAAAACTGCGTGGCAAACGGCCGCTGTCAAACCAAGTCGCAATTCTGATTTCAGGGTACAACAAGCTAACTAGGATATATCTCCCTCGACTCATCGCCTCACCGTCATTTCCAGTTAGATCCTGACCAACAGGTTGCCACAAGAAAACGCAACCATAAACGATAGTGGCCAGTATCAATACAGCTATGACCAGCGGCTTTGCAGACACGTCCGTCGATGAAATAACACCAGCAGTTCGTCTAAGATTGGGCATCGGTTAAATGAAATTCGATACGTGAGTCACGGGGCTTTGTCAGCATTCTTGGCAGCGGTTACGAACTCAGCTAGTCTGCTCAAGTTTTTGCTAAAAACATTGCTTTCAACGAAATAAAAGCCCAAGTCTTGCCGATGGAAAGTGAACGCCGGAGTGCCGTTTTTATCCGTGACCCATCGGTTCTCTGAATCCAATTCGCCAAGGATGCGATCGGCATCTTTTCGAAGGTTTCTAAGGTTGCTTTTGCTCACCTTTGGTCGATCGCCTTTAATCAAAATTTGGTACCGAGCCTCAAGCTTCTGAACGTTCGACTTCGATTTGAAACTGTAATGCGTTGGTAGATTCGAATCGTTGTACGTAAGTAGGTAATCGTCTCTTGTGAAGTAAAGCGGTTTATTGGTTTCGAGTTCATAAAACCTGGCAATCTGCCCATCGGAAAAGCTCGACCGCTTCAACCAAGCGGTTGCTTGCGGAATGGGTTCGAGAAATTTGCGATCCTTTGTGATCTCGGCCAGGTACAACAGCGTTTCGATCACATCTTCCGATTCACGACCGGCAACAGCTGGCGGTTCGAATTTGCGTGCCCAAATAGGTTGGAGTTGATGATTGTACTGCTGTGCCCAAGCGGGTTGTGGTTCGGGCAATTGAGCACGAATAAGGAATTCGCCAAAATCAAGCATCGCTTTTCTATAACGTTCGTCCCGGTACGTTTCGTAGGCGAGCTGAAGCGTTTTGGTTACAGTCCCCGCAAGACCATCGTTGAGCGTTTCGAAATCCCAATAGTTTTTGAACCTACCCTCGGTTCGCCATTCGTATTTCGGAAACGACGCTTTGACAATTGTTCCAGGTTCGACCGGCTTGTCCCAGACTTGAGGGAAGCCTCCATTGGCGAATTGAGCCTTTAGCAACGCTTCGAGTCCGTATTGAACAGATTCGTGTATCGATGTTTCCTGAAATCCATGAGCTCGGTCCACTTCGATCAAGAACCGCAGCGCCGATTGCGACTTGTCATCGTCCAAGGAAGAGTAGTTTCGCCCTTTGGCGTTGCCAGTGTCATGACGATACCTGGCAGCATTCTTCCCCTTGGGATCGAAGTCTACACGATCCGTCCAGCAACCCGATTCAAGTTGCCCATGCATCAGAGCTTTGGCGCACTGGTTCGCCGCATCGAGAAACACTTGCTCGCCAGTCGCATCAAAAGCTCGTACCAAAGCAAGACCAACCGTGGGAGTTCCTGGCGGTTGTACCCAGATCTCGGTAGGCGAGGCAACACCCTCTCCTCTTCTTTTTTTCAGGTCCAGGGTAACGTCGTAGACATAGCCACCATGAACAGCCACCTGGGAAGTCATGAATGCAGTCGCCTTCTTCATCGCTTCGGTTGCCGTTTTCGCGACCATGGAATCCGACTGAGAGTCATCGCACAGGGCGATGTGGTCGCAACCGAGCAAGCCGAGGCTGAAAAAGGTCGTAAACATTACGAAACGAATGGAAAATGGAATCATAGAAAGGTAGCTCCTGCGTTAATTCTATCCGATTTTTCCGACACTTCTCACTGATCACCACCATTTGGAGTGCGGAAATTCATTTCCGCTTTAAGATGGGTGCGGCAAATACCACTTAATATGTTCATGCTGACCACACTCCGAAAATCGCGAGGGCGACAAAACTTGAAACATCGCTGTGCGACTCTCTCGATTCCAGCAATCTCAAAGCTCCGATAAATCGGAGCACTCCAAATTGGGTGGCGTTGGCCGAGAAGTGTCGATTTTTCCAGCAATAGGTGGCGGCAGCAATCGACGTGGGCAGGACTACTTTGATACCAATTTGCCAAGCATCCGCAATCTTGCTAAGGTAAACGGGAGTGAACTAATGGCGACAATGTCAAATATCAAACACATGACGAATTTGGATTGCGATAATGCAATGGATCGATAAAGAGAAGCTACGAAAAGAGTTACTTGCTGGGACGTTCCTAAATTTAGGTTGTTCCAACGCTGTAGAGATCGCTTCGAACGTCGGCTTTGATTGGTTGCTGATCGACTTGGAGCACGGAAGCGGATCTTTTGCCGATCTGCGCGGAATGTTGATGGCGTGTCGTGGGTCGACTGCCGCGCCCATCGTTCGAATTCGTAGCGTCGATGCAGACGCCGTGAAGTTTGTTATGGACAGCGGTGCAGCCGGAATCATGTTTCCCTTCGTGAGCACTTCCGAAGACGCCAAGCGGGCCGTTCAATTCATGAAGTATCCGCCAGTCGGGACTCGTGGAGTAGCCGGAATCATTCGCGCAACCGACTACGGTAGGAATTGGAAGGACTATTTCTCTACCTCGAATCAGAAAAGTTTGGTTGTCGTACAAATCGAGACATTAGAAGGCGTCGAAGCAGCGGACAGCATTGCGGCTGTTGAGGGCGTAGATGTTCTGTTCGTTGGTCCACTTGATCTCTCGGTCAATCTTGGATGTCCCGGCGACTTCACTCAACCCCATTTTATTGAGGCACTAAAGAAAGTCATTGCGTCGTGCGAACGTCACGGAAAATCGACTGGAATTTTGTCGCGCCCGGAACTTGTTGCGCAACATAAATCTATTGGGTTTCGTTTTTTTGCTTTGGGATCGGACTCTGGATCCGTCGTTTCTGGTCTTAAACAAAGCCTTGATGCAATGCGTTTGTAATCGTCTTGAATCTTTGCTAACCCGATTCCAACAATGATACCGGGGGCGAGATCTAGTTCGGACGCGAACGCGCGAACTTGACGCTCGGTTTGCAGAACCGTTAGGGCCACGTGGTCAAAGAGCCGGCTACCATCGGCTTCCATAGTGGCTTTGAGTTTGTCGATGAGTCCGGCGAGGAGCTCGCTCTGGACAAGGTCGCGTTGTTTCGATGCATCGAGTTTTTCGCCGAGAGTGCTGTGGTAGTGGCTCATGTCATGCGGCGCAATCTTGATGCCGATGCTGGTGAGCAAGGTGCTCACAGGCTGGCGATAGGTCATCACACGCGTGCTGTCGGTCTGCATCGCCGCGACGATGATATCATACATGATCTTGATCTCTTCCTTGCCCGCCAGACCA
>CAMDKL010000034.1 GCA_945900945.1 Pirellula staleyi DSM 6068 | reverse complement strand
CGAGATCGCGTGTAGCCTGGACATCAAGACGGTTGTTCTTGTTGCACTCTTTTCAATCAGCCTGATCTCGTTCTCTCTGTTTTGACAGAAAAATTAGGGACAGGAATATTTTGGATCTCCAATTTTTCCATGCGTTGGCATCGATTCGAATGGCTGCCATCTTTCTGGCCTAACTCTCCACGCGTACCTTGGGTGATTTTGCGGTCGATCACGCAATACCGTCTTTGTTGTTCGCTGTGATTGGCAGTTCGATATGCTGAATGACATCCTAGTCGCCTGTCGGACTCAGTCCTAATCGCTGGATTTCTTTACTGTCGATTTCTTGGATAATTGTCTCGTCGACGCGCTCTGGAGGCAACGGTTCACGCAGGTTCCTTTGGTGACCAGGCTGAGCACCAAGTTTTGTTCTTTTGGGCCGACCTGGACCTTTTTTAGGCTTCGGTTTGACCAGATCACTTGAAGGAGGCTTGGACGAAGTCGACGAATCTTTCGTCGCTTTGGCTAACGCCAATTCAAGCTCCGCGACCCGCTTTGTCAATGCGGCAACGAGTGCTTTCAGCTCTTCAATTTGCCTGTCTTTACTGTCCATCGCTGGACAGTACCAAACCCTGGTAAGCTAACGCACTACCCAATCAAAAACCGTGAACGGTTACCGTTTTCTTCACGGGAAGATTATATGGCAGACCAAGAGTCCTTCTCGGTAGCAGGAAAAAAACCGAAACAGTCCCCTGCCCAGAAGAAGCTAACGAAGAGTAATCCCAAGGGCAACATCCCATTGACTCGACAGGTATCGCAAGGCGATATCTCTCCCAGCCTTACAGAATCAGGCATCGAGCAATTCGTTGTCGGACAAGCGATTGCGGCAGCGCAGGAGGCAAAAATTGCTGCGGTGTAAAGATGTCGTCGACTCCACCCCTCCTCATGATATCGGAGCGTTGGCAAAAGCACTTGAAGCCATCATGACAGGAGTGACTGCAGAGGGTGCAGCGATCCTTCGTGATGCGATGCTGGACAAGAGCCAACGGAACGCATCGGCCAGCTCGACCCCATGATCGTTGGCTGGCACAAAGCCGTTTACCAGCGAGGCGAACGACACGATGGATCGCAAACTTGATGGCTCAGAGTAGTTTTTCATCGATTCTCTAGAACACGAACCGCAGCACGTATTTGTTCCGTGTTTAGGGAGTCGCCGTTGGCCAAGCGCGCGATGGAGATCGTTCGTATCGAGTTTGAACCAAAGAACGTGGCTCGCGTTTTGGCTGACGACCCTCGATAACGTATCCACAAACGTGGTAGCGGAGCGACTTGGCATTTCCCCGCATGCGTCTAACAAGCGAGAACTCGAGTATTGCGCAAACTGCGACAAAGTCTCTTGGAGCTGCCTAATTGATTTTTCTAGGACGGCACTATTTGAGTCGGCCCCGATGGAGTTGTAAGTTTCAACGCACACGCTCGTGTCAAAAAAACAACAGTTCTATCGGAAATGAAATGAATAAATTAGCTTCGCAACCCTGGAATTCAACGCATTTGCCGTCCATGCCCCTCAAAAAAACACTTTTGCAGTTGACGACTTCGGGTTGCATTCCTATCTTCTTGCGTCCCGCGTTCAACGCAGGGCTTACAAGATCGTTGGCGACCCAAAAATCGCTGACAAACTGACGTTTTTAGAGGTAGAAATCAGCTGTGTCCGGATCGCACGAAGTCATCAGAATTCGAATGGAAGCTTATGACCATGCCGTTTTGGACCAAAGTGCTCTGGAAATAGTGGAGACCGCCAAGCGGACCCACTCCGAAGTACACGGCCCGATTCCACTTCCTACACGCATCGAACGATACACGGTCCTTTCGGGTCCAAATATCGACAAGAAAGCGCGTCAGCAATTTGAAATCAGAACGCACAAACGACTGATCGATATCAAGCAAGCCACTGCCCGAACGATCGAAGCTCTAAACAAGTTGAGCTTGCCCGCTGGCGTTGACATTAAAATCAAAGCAACGACTCGGTAGGAAATTTACGCTTAAACGGCATCCATCAGGTTTTCCCAATATGAAACGGAAGCTCTGAAGGTAACCATCGATTTAGCGACAGGAACTGCGGTTTACCGCCTCTTTCGCAAGGTCTGCTCTGCAAAACGGGTGGGCTCGTCGGTGTGTCCTTCGAAGCAAACGATTTACGGAATAAGACGAATGAGCAAAGGAATCCTCGGCCGAAAGGTCGGAATGACGCAGATATTTGAGAAAGACGGTCGCGCTGTGCCCGTCACGGTCATCGAAGCTGGGCCTTGCCATGTTCTTCAAGTCAGAACCGTAGATCGAGATGGTTACGAAGCGATCCAGATGGGTTTTCTGGACAAGCCTCGCCGACTCGCTAGTCGCGCCGCGAGAGGCCAGGTAGCCGGTATCTCCAGCAAGCGTTCCGAAAAAATCAAAGCTGCCGGTGGGGCAGTCGCAGTAAAAGCCGATTGCGAGCCAAAGCGATTTATCCGTGAGTTTCGCGGTCCAGCGTCTGTGGATGTCGGTGCCGAGGTTAAGGTAACGGTTCTTGACGGAATTAAATCGGTTGACGTTACGGGTATCAGCAAAGGTTGCGGTTTTTCAGGTTGGATGAAACGGCATAACTATGCCGGCCAACGTGCGACTCACGGTGTGAAAAAGGCTCACCGCCATCCCGGTGGTACTGGTGCTGGAACCTATCCAGGTCGAGTGCGTAAAGGAAAAAAGGGAGCTGGGCAGTACGGCAACGATCAAAT
This sequence comes from Pirellula staleyi DSM 6068, assembly GCA_945900945.1. Classification (GTDB taxonomy): domain Bacteria; phylum Planctomycetota; class Planctomycetia; order Pirellulales; family Pirellulaceae; genus JBKCUI01. The sequence continues at coordinate 39,802 of CAMDKL010000034.1, read as the reverse complement.
TACGATGCGGAACCTTTTAGTCGTTCGCATTGATGGCGAGAACAATCTCCTGCTGGTTCGGGGTGCTGTTCCTGGTCCAAATGGCGGCTACGTGATCATTCGCGAAACAAACAAAGTCGGCTAGGGAATATTAGGCGTAATGAAATGATAACACTTCCAGTTTATGACATGTCGGGCGCGAAAGTAGGCGATTACGAAATCGACCCGCTCTTGCTCGCTCCGAAGATCAGCAAGCAATTGCTGCACGACGTCGTTGTTATGTACTTGGCGAATCAACGCCAGGGAAGTAATAAGACGAAAGCCCGCGGTGAAGTTTCCGGGTCGACAAAGAAAATGTACAAGCAAAAGGGGACTGGAAACGCTCGTATGGGTTCCAAGCGAAGCCCGATTCGTCGTGGCGGTGGACATGCCCACGCTCGTCAACCCCGTTCTTATTATTACCGATTGCCTCGCAAAGCGATTCAAGCGGCTACGCGAATGGCTATCGCTTCCAAAATCGCCGCTGGCTCCGTGGTTGTCGTAGAGCAACTTAAAATGGATTTCCCTAAGACAAAACTGTTGGCATCTGCTTTAAAGGCGTTGGGGCTAGAGGGTCAAACCAAGACTTTGGCGATTAGCGGTTTGGATAGAAACGTCTATCTAAGTGGCAGGAACATTGAGGGACTTACCATTAGCCCAGTAGCGGACCTCAACGCTCTGATCGTGTTGCGACCTCGCAAACTGGTCATGACGAGAGACGCTTTAGACTGGATCAAGGCTAGAGCGAGTGCGTAGTGTTCGTCTGAACAAGCACTTTAGACGATTTCAATCGTAAAACAACTCAGAAAACAATCATGGCAAAGCAGCAACCAAAAAGCAAAATCGTACTGACTCCGCATCAGGTGGTGTTGCGTACGCTCGTCACGGAAAAGGGCGTTCACAAAGCAACCCGTCAAAACCGTTACGCGTTTGAGGTCAATCCTTTGGCGGATAAAACCGTCATCAAGGCTGCGATCGAGGAGCTGTTTAATGTCAAGGTTGTGGCTGTAGCAACACAAAACCGCCAAGGCAAGTCGCGACGTTATCGTGCTCGTCTTGGTGTAACGAAGGCTTGGAAAAAGGCGATCGTCAAACTTAGCAGCGAACACAAGATCGACTTCTTTTAGGAAGTACCTTCTTTAGGAAACCGCAGGACACGTTCATGGGTATTCGAGTATACAAACCAACATCAGCAGGTCGTCGAAATTCGTCGGTCAGTGACTTTGCTGAGCTAACACCGGGTGCGGTGCCAGAAAAGGCGCTGCTCATACGTCTAAAGCGACATGGTGGGAGAAATAATCAAGGCTTCATCACTTCGAGACATCGTGGTGGTGGACACAAGCAAATGTATCGAATCATCGACTTCAAACGAAAGAAAGATGGCGTACCCGCAAAGGTAGATTCGATTCAATACGATCCAAACCGATCGGGACGAATAGCTTTGTTGCATTATGCAGATGGCGAAAAGTCCTACATTGTGGCTCCAGATGGGCTTAAAGCGGGTGCAACTTTGCTCAATGGAGCAGATGCGCCTCCGACTTTGGGTAACTGTTTGCCAATGAAGAACATTCCGCCGGGAACGGAAGTTTGTTGTGTGGAAATGACGCTTGGACGTGGAGCCGCACTTTGTCGTTCTGCTGGTTCGTCGGCCGTTTTAATGGCACGCGAGTCCGGCTGGGCGCAGCTGCAGCTGCCAAGCGGTGAGATCCGACGAGTACCCAGTCAATGCCGAGCAACAATCGGGAAGGTAAGCAATCCAGACCATGGAGCGATTCGAATCGGCAAGGCCGGTCGAAATCGTTGGAAGGGTTGGAGGCCTCACGTTCGCGGTACGGCTATGAATCCTGTGGATCACCCGCACGGTGGTGGTGAAGGACGCACCAAGGGTGGTCGCCATCCGGTAAGCCCGACGGGTAAACTGGCAAAGGGTGGTTACACACGCCGACCTCGCAAACCAAGCAACTCCGCAATTATTCGTCGACGCAAGTCGGTTCGTTACGGTCAACTGAAACTGAGATAGTTAAGGGAAGAGTTCTGACACATGGGACGTTCGACAAAAAAGGGTCCGTTTGTAGACCCAAAATTGTATGCGAAGCTTTTAAAGGCCCGCGAAAAAAACGACAACATGCCGATTACCACTTGGGCTCGACGATGCACAATCGTTCCTGAGTTTGTCGGAGCGACTTTCATGGTTCATAACGGAAAAGCACACATTAAGGTATTTGTGACGGAAGACATGGTCGGGCACAAGCTTGGCGAGTTTTCGCCGACGCGAACCTTCCGCGGCCACGGCGGTAAGGGTGGTAAAAAGTAATTTTTTAGGGAACAGGAATCAATCATGGCTTACCGAGCCGTACATCGATACGCACGCATCAGTGCTAGAAAGGTCAGACCTCTGGCCGATTTAGTGCGAGGGAAATTTGCGGACGAAGCACTAGAGATGCTCCGATACCAACCTAACCGTGGAGCACGGATGTTGGAAAAGGTGATCAAAAGTGCTATTGGTAGCGCTGGAGATACAGACCAAAATGGTGGACGTTCGTACAACGCCGAGGAATTGGTTGTCGTCGACGCCCGAATTGATGGTGGCCCGATCATGAAGCGATTCAGGCCAATGTCGCGTGGGCAGGCGTTTACGATCCTGAAGCGATCGAGTCACATTTCGGTAGAACTCAAGAGAATCGAAGAGCTGTAGGAAACTTGCATTATGGGACAAAAGGTCAATCCAATAGGTTTCCGTACCGGTATCGTCATGGGCTGGAAAAGCCGATGGTATGCCAGCAAGAAGGAATTCGCTGAACTGCTCGTCGAAGATCAGAAGATCAGGAAGTTTATCAAGTTTCATCCAACGAAACCGGCATACCGGGACGCGGGTATCGATCGAATCGAAATCGAGCGAACTCGCGATGAAGTACGGCTTATGGTTTTTGTTGCGAAACCTGGTTTGATGATTGGGAAGAAGGGGACAGAGATCGAGATTCTGCAGGAGGAGCTACAGAACTTAATCGGACGTCGTGTGAATCTCAAAGTCGAGGAAGTTTATCGCCCTGAGATACAAGCACAATTGATCGCGGAAGACATCGCTAAGCAACTTGCTAAGCGGTCGAGTTTCCGTCGAACGATGAAGCGTTCCATCGAAACAGCGATGGATGCGGGTGCCAAGGGTATTAAGATTCAAATGTCGGGTCGTTTAGGTGGTGCGGAAATGGCACGTTGCGAAAAGGGCAACGCCGGATCTCTACCGCTTAGCACGATCCAAGCGAAAATTAGCTATGGACTTGCTGAAGCCGCTACTCCACAGGGGAATATCGGAATTCAAGTCTGGGTAAATCAAGGTTCTTACGCGGGAGACGCTAACGATGGCGCTGATGCCCAAACGGGTCAAGCACCGAAAAAGCCAAAGAGGACGTATAAAAGGTAACGCGACCCGCGGTAACAAGGTTGTCTTTGGTGACTTCGGACTTCAGTGCCTTCAAGGTGGCTGGATCCGAGCCCAAACAATCGAAGCGGGGCGCATTGCGGCCAATCAATACGTTCGTGGTGAAGGTCGACTTTACATCCGAATTTTTCCAGATAAGCCAGTTTCCTCCAAGCCTTTGGAAACCCGAATGGGTAAAGGCAAAGGGGAGCCGGAATACTGGGTAGCTGTGGTCAGGCCAGGTACGGTTCTTTATGAACTTGCTGGCGTGACGGAGCAGCAAGCCAAGGTGTGCTTTGCACGTCTAGCAGCCAAGATGCCGATTCCTGTCCGACTGGTTCGTCGTCGTCCAGCTTAGTGTTGTCATTTAATTAAGGTTATCGAGTCGAAAATGAAAGCCTCCGAACTTCGCGAAATGAGCGACGAGCAATTGGAATTGACTGCAGTCGAAGCTGCAGAAAACATGTTCCGATTTCGTCTGCAAGCGCAAACCGATCGAGTGGACGTCCCAAGCCAGATGCGTCTTAACAGACGAATGATTGCAAAAGTACGAACCATTCAAACCCAGCGGCTAACCAAAGCGTAGTGTTTTTGCTCCGCAGTAGAATCCATTCCAGAGAATCCGTTACAAAGTTTTCATTATGCCACGTCGAATCCTAGTCGGTTTTGTAACCAGCGACAAAGCTGCAAAGACACGTCGAGTTGAAATCGAGCGGTTGGTTCGCCATCCTCGCTATTCGAAGATTATTCGCAAGAAGACGATCTGCCATGTGCACGATGAAAACAACGATTCTCATTTAGGCGACAAGGTTGAGATCGAGGAATCGAGACCGTTGTCTAAGTTGAAGCGTTGGAACTTGATTCGTGTAGTTGAAAAATCCAAGATAGTTGATGTAGCGAGTTTGAAAGCTGAGCAGGCGGCGGCAAACGCTGCGGTTTGATAGATTTTCGTTAACTTTATCCCATTTAAAACATTCTCAATTCGTTTTTGAAACATAGTCCATCATGATTCAGCAAGAAAGCCGACTGCAAGTTGCCGACAACACAGGTGCACGCGAGATTATGTGCATCAAAGTGTTAGGTGGCACACGTCGACGCTATGCCGGGCTCGGCGATGTGATCATCTGCTCTGTAAAGAGCGTGATTCCAGGGAGCGAAGTCAAAAAGAAAGCTGTTGTTCGCGCTGTGATCGTCCGCGTTTCGCATCCGACCCGCCGAGTCGATGGTAGTTATGTACGTTTCGATAGCAATGCTGCAGTATTAGTCGACAAAGACGACAATCCTCGTGGCACTCGCATTTTCGGTGCTGTGGCCCGTGAGTTGCGCGAAAAAAGTTTCACAAAAATTGTTTCGTTGGCTAGTGAGGTGGTGTAGATGTTGATCAAAGTTAGCGACACCGTTGAAGTCATTTCTGGACGAGACAAAGGCCAAAGGGGTAAGATCCTTAAGGTTGACAGAACCAAGGGCAAAGTCGTTGTTGAGGGTCTGAACCGTGTTTACAAGCACGTCAAACGCTCTCAACGTAATCCTCAGGGAGGGCGACTTTCAAAGGAAGCGTTTATCGACGTGTCCAAAGTTATGATTGTTTGTCCGACAACTGGAAAACCGACCCGGATGGGAGTTCGATATCTAGCCGACGGTTCAAAGGAGCGATATAGCAAGAAAAGTGGAGAGAGCATCAGTGTGGTTTCGCCAGCGAGTGCGTTACATGCTAAGAAGGCATAGTTAAGCAATTTAAGTTAAGAAGCAAGATAAAAAAGTTTATACCGAGTTTAAGAATTATGGCCCCTCGACTTCAACACCACTACAACGAAACGATCCGTCCGGCTCTTCAGCAAGAGTTTGGATTCACCAACGTTTTCGCCATTCCTAGGTTGGATAAGATCTCCATCAATATGGGAGTTGGCGAAGCGATGCAAGACAAGAAGTACCTTGAGCTTGCAGCCGAAGCTATGGGCGACATCGCTGGCCAACGGCCAGTTCTGACGATCGCGCGGAATTCGATTGCTGGATTCAAATTAAGAGAGGGCGTGCCGATCGGATGCAAGGTTACTCTGCGTCGTGACAAAATGTATGAGTTCCTCGACCGCTTGATCAGTATCGTTTTGCCGCGGGTTCGTGACTTCCGTGGCATTAGCCGAACAGCATTCGATGGAAAAGGAAATTACTCGATGGGATTAGCCGAGTGGCTGGTGTTCCCAGAGTTGAATCCGGACAAGTTTGCACGTCCGCAAGGAATGAACATTGCGATCGTGACGACGGCTGGGGATAACGACGTATCACGTAGATTACTTGAGATGTTTGGAATGCCGTTCCGAGCACCTAAAAAGAAGACAGCCTAAGGGCTGAAGCGAAAGCCGCACGCTCCCGCGTTGCGTCTAATCGAACGAGTCACCGACGCTTGTCGGTGGCAAGACGAAGTCTGAGGCCGAAGCCTATGACTGCAAGAAATAGTTACTTACCATTTACCTTGAATTACCGGAAAACCCACCTGTGGCCAGCAAAAGTAAAATTGCCAAAGCCAATCGCGAGCCAAAATTTTCGTCTCGCCGTGAGAACCGTTGCAAATTGTGTGGTCGCCCACGTGCGGTGTATCGCAAGTTTGGCATTTGTCGGATATGTTTCCGACAATTGGCAGACAAGGGGCTCATTCCTGGTGTTCGAAAAGCAAGCTGGTAAGGTTACGGGGGTATCCACATTATGATCAGTGACCCAATTTCAGACATGATTACTCGAATTCGCAACGCCGTTCGAATTGAACGACCGTTTGTCGACGTACCACTCTCTCGTTTTCGAGTGGGTGTCGCGGACGTTTTAAAGCGAGAAGGGTACATTTGGGACTATTCCGAGGTCGAAGCTGTACCGGCGAAGATGCTCCGCATCGAGTTGAAGTATGGCCCCAACGGAGAGAAGGTAATTCAGACCGTCAAGCGGGTGAGCAAGCCTGGTCGTCGGATATATAAAAAGTGCGAAGAATTGAAACCGGTTCTGAATGGGCTTGGTATTTCGATTGTTAGCACATCGAAGGGTGTTGTCAGTGACCGTGAAGCAAGGCAACAAAAGCTCGGTGGCGAAGTGCTCTGTGAAGTTTGCTAGACGGTTTTGCCGGCCTGCCAGAACACAGTGGATCCAAATTTAGGAAGACGGCAAGCGATTCGCTTGTGCAATACATTCCAAGACAATGAGAGTAAAACGTAATGTCCCGTGTAGGTAAGAAACCAATCCCCATCGTCGATGGGGTAAAAGTTGCGATCGCCGATCGAAAGGTTGATGTCGAAGGTCCATTGGGTAAATTGACTTTTACCCATCGAGAGGAAATCCATGTTGCCCTGAGTGGCGATGGGAAATCGATCGACGTAACTCGGCATGACGATGAGCGCGAGTCCAGAGCGTATCATGGTTTGACGCGAGCGTTGATCAACAACATGATTTTGGGCGTTAAAAGCGGATACGAGAAAAAGCTCGAAGTAATTGGCGTTGGATATTTAGCGGCAATCAAGGGCAAAATTTTGCAGTTGCGGGTTGGTTTTGCGAATGAATTGCATCTCCCGATTCCTGAGGTTCTCGACGTGAAATGTCCAGATCAGACACACATCAACATTAAGGGTTGCGATAAGCAAGCCGTTGGCCAGTTCGCAGCTTATATTCGCTCGCTCCGCAAACCAGAACCTTACAAAGGTAAGGGTGTTCGGTATGTTGGTGAGCAGGTCAAGCTCAAGGCTGGAAAGAGTGCAACCTAGTAGGTCTCGCCTGACAGGCAGGGTTTAGTCAAACAGTACTGTACAATTTTTGGATTTTTCGGGACGCAAGTAGATCGCGTCGAGATGCATAGAGGTTTGAAGTGGATATTCGAAAAGTGGTGGACGGGCAACGTGAGCGACGTGCGTTTCGCGTGCGTAAGCGAGTTCGCGGTACAACATTGCGTCCTCGATTGAGCGTCACTCGTTCGTTGCAGAATTTTGCTTGCCAGGTAATCGATGACACGACTGGACAGACCTTGGTTTCGGCTTCGTCCCGAGACAAAGAGCTGCGGACGTCTATCGGATACGGCGGCAACTGTGCCGCTGCAACGAAACTTGGAAAGATTGTGGCTGAACGCGCAATTAAAGCAGGGATCAAACAAGTTGCATTGGACCGAGGTTCATGCAAGTACCATGGTCGCGTAGCGGCGTTCGCCGATGCGGCCCGCGAAGCTGGTTTAGAGTTTTAATTCGGAGCGATCGAAAAAGTGGCAAATAATTCATCAGGTGGTGGCGGACAAGGCGATCTTATTGATCGCGTACTTAAGATAAAGCGTTGCGCCGCTGTGGTTAAAGGCGGTCGGCGTTTTAGCTTCGCGGCCCTAGTGGTTGTCGGAGATGGCAAGGGTCGCGTTGGTTACGGTTACGGAAAAGCAAACGAAGTTCCTCCTAGCGTTGCAAAGGCTCAAAAGGGTGCCAACCGTGCGATGATCAACGTTCCGCTTTTGAATGGAACTATCCCACACGTGGTTTCTGGGCATTTTGGTGCCGCGCATGTCTTGTTGATGCCCGCGAGCCCTGGTACTGGTATCATTGCCGGGCAAGCGGTGCGTGCCGTATGCGAAGCTGTAGGAATCCAAGATATTTTGACCAAGAGCTTTCGCTCCAACAATCCAACCGTACTGATTAAAGCGACCTTTGACGCGTTGTCGCAACTTAGAACGCGCGAAGATGTAGAACGACTCCGAGGCGTTAAACTGTCATGAATCTAGAAGAAATTAACAGAGACATCGTCACCAACAAGTCGCGAAAGCGAATTGGTCGCGGTATAGGAAGTAAAACCGGCAAAACGTCGGGTCGAGGCCATAACGGTCACAAATCGCGGTCTGGTTATTCTCGTCATCCCATGTTCAATGGTGGCGATTTGCCGCTGGTACGCAGAATTCCAAAGCGCGGTTTCCATAATCGCTGGGCGGAAATTGTTTTCGGAGTGAATCTCGAAGACATTGATGCAGTTTTCGCAGTAGGCGAGGAGGTGACTGCCACGACACTTCGAGAGAAGGGGTTGGTAAAGGTTCGTTGTGACGAGATCAAAATTCTTGGCAACGGCGAGCTGACCAAATGCTTGAAGTTCACGGTAACCAGGGCGAGTGAATCGGCTAAGGAAAAGATTGTGAAATCTGGTGGCAGTATCGAGATTATTGCTGCAAAGCGTACGCCAAAGGAACGCGTTGCGGCTTTGAAGATTGAGGCTGTTAGCTAATAGTCCTCTAAAAAGCCACCGCAAAGTTGTTTGCATCGAATTAGGCTAGCAACAAAAACGAATATCCGAAACAATGTGATGGCCGGCGTTGACACATGATCAACGTCGGCCATTACTTTTGAGGCAATTGCCTCGTATCTCTCGTAGGAACATGTCGACATGTTTGAAAAGCTCAGAGTAGTTTTCTCGATCCCTGAACTGCGTCAGAAGATTTTCCTGACGCTGTTCTTGTTGGCCGTGTACCGAATCGGCTATCACGTTCGGCTTCCGATATTGATGGACGTCGAAATGGCTATGTCGGGGGACATGAAGTCTTTTTTAGACAAAGTTGCTTTGTTTTCGGCGACCGACCTTCGCTCGCTTACGATTTTTGGGTTGGGGATCGCACCCTATATTTCGGCGTCGATTATCTTTCAACTACTCGGGACGGTTTGGGCTCCTATCGAGCAGTTGCGAAAGGAAGGGGCGGTCGGACGAAAAAAGATCAACGAATACACTCGTTATTTGACGGTTGTTATCTGTTTGGTGCAGAGTTGGGCTTATTTACAGTTCCAAGTGGTAACGGTAGAGAACTCTCCGGTTTCCACGGTTTTTCTTGGTGGAACTCAGCTTTCATTTGGCTGGACGGTAACGACGGTCGCGATCATGACGGCGGGTTCGTTGTTCCTGATGTGGCTTGGTGAGCAGATTGATGAGTATGGGATTGGCAACGGTGTATCTCTATTGATCATGGCTGGGATATTGGCTCAGATGCCCAAAGCGCTTTGGGACTTGCGTCAAAACATGTCCGGGTCTTTGAGTGGGATGTCTGCAAACACGATTGGGCCAGACGTTCTTATCGTTCTTGCGTTCTTGTTCATTGGTGTTGTGTTTGCGGTGGTGTTCATCACGATGGCACAGCGCCGCATTCAAATGCAGAGTGCAAAGCACGTTCGGGGACGGCGGGTATTTGGTGGAACAAAGCAGTTTTTACCTCTTAAGATCAATCAATCCGGTGTGATGCCAATCATTTTCGCAAGTAGTATGCTTATGATTCCGGGCTTGGTTTTTGGTGTGCTTGCGAAGTCATTCGCATCCGGGGAAGAGGCCGGCGGTTGGAGGGGTATTGTCGCGAGCATGTTCCAATCGTTGTCTAGCATGTTCACGAGTGGATCGTCGTTCTCGTACAACGTACTCTACATCATCTTCATTTTCTTCTTCTGTTTCTTTTGGACCTCGATCATGTTCAATCCAAAGGAGATGTCTCAAAACCTGCAGGATTCAGGCGCGTTCATCCCTGGTTACCGACCAGGCAAGAGAACTGCAGATTACTTAGAAAAAGTGATGGTTCGAATCACCTACGTTGGGGCCGCTTTCCTCGCGGTGGTTGCCATCGTCCCAACGATCATCACTTCGCAGTTTGGGGTATCGTTCAGTGTTGCGGCTTTTTACGGTGGAACAGGGCTTTTGATCGCCGTCAGCGTTGCGTTCGATTTGATTCAAAAAATCGATAGCCACTTGTTAATGCGAAATTACAAAGGTCTACTTGAGCAGTAGTCGCTGACTCGTCGAAACTCTACAGCCAGCATGGGAGGGCCCGCTGCAATGCGATTGGTGTTCATCGGCCCGCCTGGGGCGGGCAAAGGGACTCAGTGTAAGCGCTTAGTCGAGTTGCTTAAAATACCCCACCTTTCGACAGGTGAAATGCTTCGTACTGTAAAACGTCAGGAAACGGCGTTATCCCGTTGGGTAGCATCTTACATTGATGCTGGTAAACTTGCGCCCGATCATCTCGTGATGCGTATCGTTGCTCAGCGACTGCAAAGCGAAGAGTGTGTCAATGGAGCCCTCTTTGACGGGTTTCCCCGAACGATTATTCAAGCCCAATTGCTCGACGATTATTTAGAGGAGCAAGGAATCCAATTGGACATGGCTTTGGAGTTGAAGGCCGTAGAGGACGAGCTGATCCAGAGGCTACTCAAACGTGCTCAAGTGGACGGACGAGCCGACGACAATTACGAAACGATTCGGGAGAGGCTACATGTCTTTAATACCCAGACGGCTCCGCTAACGGAATACTATGCATCCCAGGGCAAGCTTGAACAAGTTGACGGAATGCAATCGGAAGAATTGGTCTTTAACGCCATCAGGTTGTGCGTCGACAGGCATCAGCCAAACAATTAGCAGGATGGGCCCGCTTTTATGAAACTTTTTCTCGGATTTCACAACAAAAAATCGCGTTGGATAACTCGAGTTCTCTTACTCTGCGCTTGTTTTATGGAAAGCCGCGACGGGTATGCAATGCAAGCCGGCATCGCCCCTCCTCCACCTGCAAAGGGGTGCATACGGATTGCCACGTTTAATGTTGCATTAAACCGTAAAGAAAATGGTCAATTGGTTCGTGACCTTAAAGCAGGCGACGAGCAAGCGAAAAAAATTGCCACGGTAGTTCAATTGGTAGCCCCTGATATTTTGCTTGCAAACGAAGTGGATTACTCGGATGGTGAAGCCGCAAAGTTGCTTCAAGAAAAATATTTTCTGAAAGCCCAGTCCAGCGATTTGAAATCGCAGACGAGTTCGTTGGTCCATGTGTTCACAGCTCCAGTCAACACGGGAGTGAATTCAGGACTGGATCTTAACTTGAACGGTCGTTTTTCGGATAGTGATGACGCTTGGGGTTACGGTGCATTCCCAGGGCAATATGGAATGGCGATCTACAGTCGATTTCCGATCTCGGAAAAGGAGGTGAGGAGTTTTCAAATGTTCCGCTGGAGTCAAATGCCGAATGCGAAGCGTCCAAAATGGATCGACAAGGAAACCGGTACCGAAAAATTCTTTCACTCGGATGAGGTCTGGGCGAAGCTACGACTGAGTTCTAAGTCGCATTGGGATGTGCCAATCCAGATTGGCAGTATTAAGCTACACTTGATCGCATCGCACCCAACACCGCCGGTTTTCGATGGACTCGAAGATCGCAATGGTTGTAGGAATCACGATGAGATCCGACTTATTCGGGACTATGTTAGTGGCGGGGTCGATGGCAATTACATCCTGGACGACGCAGGTAAATCCGGGCCACTCTCAGCTGATTCGCATTTTGTCATTTTGGGTGATTTGAATTCGGATCCATTGGATGGCAGCGGCATATCTCAAGGAATAATTGATTTGCTAGGTTCACCGCGAGTTTACTCTACGTTTGTTCCCGTTAGTGATGGCGCTGCCGAAGCTTCGAGGTCGCAGGCCAAAGCAAATCAAAGGCACAAAGGAAAAGCAGCCAACGACACGGGTGATTTCAATGACAATGAGCCAGGCAATTTGCGGGTCGACTTCGTGCTGCCCTCGCACAATTGCGAGGTTTTAAACGGTGGAGTTTTCTGGCCAACAGCGGAGCAACTCAAGGAGTTTGCCCCCCATCTTGCTGACGCTTCGGACCACCATCTTGTTTGGCTGGACATCCAGCTGCCGACGCCCGCCCGATAAATGAATGGCGGATGAACGGTTACTGATGTTGGAACGTTCAAAATCGAGCGTCAGCTCATGCAAATTGCCTCCAAAATCATTGGCAAAACTCCTGTTGTCAAGCTTGTGGAGAGTGTATACACTTCGAATATCTTGTTGGACAATTTGTCTAATTTGGTAGAAAAATGATTGCTCCGTGGTGTAATTGGCAACACAAGGGATTTTGGTTCCTTTATTCTAGGTTCGAGTCCTAGCGGGGTAGCTTTCAAACAACTCCAGCCCGGTACCAGCCGGGCTTTTTTCATTGCCATTTCCAAAGAACATCATGCCAGAAATCCAGGCTTTCCGCGGTCTACGTTACAATTTAGCCCAGGTGGGCTCGCTTTCGAGTTGCATAGCACCTCCATACGATGTAGTCGACTCACAGCTTCAGGACCACCTCTACGGGCTTTCTCCATTCAATTTTCTTCGATTGGAGCTCAACAGACGCGAAGATCAGGATTTGGACGAAAACGCAATCTACCAGCGCGCCGCCCGCATTTACCGATCTTGGCGCAGCGAGGGTATTTTGCAAACGGAACCCGATCCAGCGATCTATGTCTACCATCAAGAGTTCGAAATTGCTGGAAAGAAACGGACTCGCCGAGGGTTCATGGCAAGAGTTCGCCTCATACGTTTTGGCGAGGGGAACATCTACCCGCACGAGCAGACTCATGCAAAAGCCAAAGACGACCGCTTGCGTTTAACCAGAGCCACTCAGGCTAACTTGTCCCAAATCTTCGGTTTGTACCCCGATCCAGAAAACGCCATCCAAGATCTTTTGGAGAAAAAACTAGTAGGTGTTCACGGCATCGAGGCGACCGACCATCTAGGAGTTGTCCATCGGATGTGGCCAATGAGCGACGTTAAGACGATTCAGCAAGTCATGGCCTTGATCGGCGACAAGGATATGTTCGTCGCCGACGGGCACCACCGATACGAAACCGCTTGCAACTATCGCGATGAGTTGAATGCTCAGTCTCCATTGCCCGATGCCCATCCTGCCAATTACGTGTTGACCATGCTCGTCAGCATGAGCGATCCAGGACTCGTCGTGCTCCCAACTCATCGTCTACTCAGCGGTGTGCCAGCTATGACGACCAGTCAGTTGCACGAAAGGCTATCGCATTGCTTTGATTGTGAAATCGTTGGGACAGGCCCCGAAAATGCTGGCGCCGTTTGGGCTGAAATGGATCGATTGGATGAGCAGCTCATCATGGCGATCTATTCCAAAGCGTCTAATGAGTGGACGCGAATTTCGGCACGACAAGAAGCAGCCGACCGAATGGCTGCGATCGCCTCGGAACAATCCGAAGATTGGCAGGGGCTCGGTGTTGCGGTCCTGCATCGATTGGTTTTCGAAGACCTCCTCGACCTCAAGGACATGCCCAAGCCCACCTATGTCCACCTCGTTCAGGAAGTTATTGATGGCCTCAACGGAAAGCTCGAAGGTAAGCTGGATTATCCGCTAGCTGCCATGGTGATGCCCGCAACGATCGAGCATATTCGAGCCGTCTCGCTGCACCAGGAACGGATGCCAGCCAAGAGCACCTATTTCTATCCTAAGCTCGTATCAGGGCTGGTCGTTCACCCGCTCGTTTAGGCGATGGTCCCGCTTCCTACATTGAATCCAACCAAGCTTCTGTTTTTGATGCATTCATTAGCAAGCACTCACGTAGGTCAGCCTGTCCTCAGGCTGACATCCTCGCTACTTTGTTTTCTTATCCTTATTCATTCGTTTGCTGGCTTTCGAGAAAACCTGCGAGTAGTTTATACCAATCGCTATTATCGTCTTTGACAATCGCATTCAAATCTTGCGTGGACAGAAACAGCTTGCCAGCTGGTAGGTGCTTGCCAGCTGGTAGGTGCCAGGCATACACTGCCTACACTGCCCGCCAGGCATACACTGCCCGTACCTTCGGTAAACGCCTTGCTGCCACACCAGTTGAGTTGCCTCCCATATACAATAGGCCGTCGGTTGAAAAAAACTTCGAAATTCCTTCTTGCGAGCAATACGTTACGAGATTTGAGGAGAAAAACGGATGATGGAACGGGCTGTATTGGCAGGTGGCTGCTTCTGGGGAATGCAGGACTTGATTCGTAAATTGCATGGCGTCGACAAAACTCGGGTGGGCTATACTGGCGGAGATGTCGCCAACGCTACCTACCGAAACCACGGCTCTCACGCTGAAGGTATTGAGATCGTTTTTGATCCAGAAAAAATCTCATATCGGCAGTTACTGGAGTTCTTCTTCCAGATCCATGATCCAACGACAGCCAATCGCCAGGGCAACGACCGAGGCAGCGCCTATCGATCGGCAATTTACTATACAAACGGACAGCAAAAGCAGGTAGCCATTGAGACAATTACGGACGTGAATGCATCCGGAATGTGGCCAGGCAAGTTAGTCACCGAGTTGGAACCGGTGGGTGATTTCTGGGAGGCCGAACCTGAGCACCAGGATTATCTATTGCATTTTCCAAATGGCTACACATGCCATTTTCCAAGAACCAATTGGGTTCTGGGGAAATAGGGACAAGAAATAGGGACAGCCGGTGAAACGATCGTCAAGTATCAAGCAAACGAGCTGCGGTGAGGCGGCTCTTGATCGACGCCAGCTTGTTCCTTGATAAGAAAGCACTTGTCGGCACGCCAAGAGCTTTTCGCAATGCGTTTAATCAATGCTCGCAATCGCCCCTCTGAATCGATTGCAGCCGCAAAGTCGCTTGCGATCTCCACGGCGCTGTTCAAATCCGACTCGTTCACTTGCTTGCCTTGCTCGAGGAGCAAAAGGGTTTCTTCGCTCGGAAACGTCTGCGGCCAATGCTTGACTCCATCTCGAGCCGGAGCAAGGTTTTCTTCGATGCTCTGTCGACTCGTCAGCGTCTCCAAGTTGCAACTGCTCTCTAGTTTGAATGGACCAATGGCAGTCCGTACCAGCTTTGTCATGACGGCATCTGAGCCAAGATTTCGTGCAATATCCCTTCCGAGAGATCGAACGTAAGTCCCAGTTCCACACGTCATTTTCAGTTCGAAATACGGATAACAAAAGTAAGTTACTTCCAACGACGCGATCACAACTTGCCGGGATGGCATTTCAAATTCCTTTCCGGCGCGAGCAAGTTCATGGGCTCGTTTTCCACCAATCCAAACCGCCGAGTATTTTGGCGGGGATTGCTCGATAGTTCCAAGGAACGATGGCAGTTGTGCCTCGATGTCCTCGCGATCCAAAAGCTGCGCTGATTCGAGTGCCACAAGCGGAGTTTCGCAGTCCGTCGACTCGCTAGTTACGCCTAGTTGAAACGTCCCGATGTACTCTTTGGATAAAGTATGTACGGCGTCGGTCAGTCGAACCGCTTGGCCAACTAGTACTAGTAACACACCGCTAGCGAGGGGATCGAGGGTGCCGGCGTGTCCCACCTTCTCCGGACGCATCAGTTTTTGAATGGAGTTGACGCAATCGCGACTAGTCGGCCCCGAAGGCTTGCGCAAATTCAAAAGTCCGAACATGAGGAGGCTGCGTTGAGTTTGCGGATTGTGTTGTCTATGGAGTGCTCCCGAAATCTTCCCGGCGGTTTTACTGCCTTTTTGCCGAAGATGAGCGGTGGAGCATTGTAGCCATAGTCTTTAAGGGTAGCGAGTGATGGAAAATCAACGGTCCGTTAGATGGGATGTAGCCGCAGTCGTAATGTTCGCTGGCGCGGCATTGCTTTGGCTGTCTCTATTAACCCACGATGCTGCTGACAATTTAGGCGATTTCTCGGGTGCGGTTGCATCGATTTACTCGCCGATGAATGCTGCCTATCCATTGAATGAAAAAATTCAGAATTCTTGTGGCTACCTTGGTGCATTGGCCAGCGATATTCTTTTACAGGCGACTGGAGTTGGAAGTTACTTGATTGCTATGCTGTTGTGCCTTTCGGGAATCGTAATGCTCAGACAACAACCTTGGGCTTCTCCCATGGGGCGAAGTGTCGGTTGGTCATTGATCTTGGTCGCAGTCTGTTGTATTCCAACTCGGTTTGGCATGTCTCCAAGAATCCCAGTTCCAATTGGCAGCGGTGGCTATTTGGGAGCCCTTTGCAATATTTGGATGGATCAACATTTGGCGCATTTAGGGGCCACTATCCTGGTCTTGAGCGTGTTCGTTGGTGGGCTCCTATTGAGTACGGAATACGCATTGGTCCGGTACTTTGGCTTTGCAGCGACGGGCGGATTGATGGCGTTGAGATACTTTCAAATTCCGACTTGGTCTTTCAAGCGGCATGCGGAAATAATTTCCGGTACGTTTTCGCCATCCCGATCCGATTTACCTAAAAGCGTAACGCTTCGGCAAAACCCAACATCCATTACCACTAGCAGCAACGGCCAATCCAATCCGCAAACGGCCTATCCGTCGTCTGTGCTACACGCGGCTCCATTGTCTGGATCCTCGGCGCACGAAGGCTCATCAGACAATTGTAACGGTTCGGGGCCAGCCATACGAATCGGACGTCGAGCGGAAACAAGTCTGACGGCGGAGGATTTGGCGTCCCAGTCTAAGTCTGTTGGGCGAACAGACCTCACCTTCCCCAAAGCCAAGCATCCGTCGACACTTGCATCCATCGCGGGTGCACTCTTTGGTTCCAAGAAAGCACATGACGAAGTCGGCGACGCTTTGCTGGATACCGCGAGCGGAAATGAAGTCCATGCGGCAATATCCTCAGTGAACATGCGCAAGCCGGCAAAGCCAAGAGAGTCCCTCCCCGACGAGGAGTACGACGAGGAGACGGAGGACTCCTACCATTCGGATAGCGATGAAGCCATGGATTCTCGCTATGACGAAGAGGACGACGATATCCACGCCGCTGAGGAAGTCCAAGAGATTGTTGCTGAAAAACCCAAGAAACGAACGAACGGTCGCTCAACCACCGTCAGATCCGATGCCCCGAACATCGAAGAAGACAAAGGGCCGCGCGTTCAAACCCGCAAATCCAAGCACGAAGCGGTCGAGCAAGCGCCCCAACCACTTCCCGAAGACTCGCTGGCCCATCTCGACGATACCAAGCTACCCGAGGGGAGCGAGGAGTACGTTCTTCCCGGACTCGATTTGTTGACGGAGTCAGACGAGATTTCGTACGACGAGCAGACTGAGGAAGTGAAAAAGAAGGCTAAAGTACTGGAACAAACGTTTGCCAATTTCGGCTTTAACATCAAGGTGGTTGAGATTGAAACCGGCCCGGTGATCGCCCAGTACGAAATCGAACTCGAAGCAGGTCTTCGACTCAGCAAGATCGCTGGCCTCGCCGACGATTTGGCGATTGCGCTACGAGTTCCGAGTGTCCGAATCGTGGCCCCCATTCCAGGCAAGAATAGCGTTGGAATCGAAGTCCCGAATGAACAACGTCAGATCGTTCGCATGCGAGAGGTGATCGAGGAAAGCGGTGCTCAAATCCGCAAACAAAAGATCCCTTTGTTCTTAGGCAAGGACGTGTCGGGCAAGGCGCTCACGGTGGATCTCGCGAGCCTTCCCCACTTGCTCATCGCGGGTCGAACCGGTACCGGTAAGAGCGTTTGCTTGAACTCGATCATCTCCTCTATTTTGATGACCAGGCGCCCAGATGAAGTCCGAATGCTGATGATCGACCCGAAGATGGTGGAGCTCAGTTGCTATGCTCGCTTGCCGCATTTGATGCACCCCGTTGTGATCGACATGCGAAAAGCGGAAGCGATCCTAGCCTGGGCCGTCGACAAGATGGAGGAGCGGTACGCACTGCTAGCACGAGCCGGAGTGCGCCATTTGACAAACTACAATCAGCTTGGACGCGAGGAGTTGCTGGATCGGCTTAAGCCAGAGAACGATGAAGAAGCGGATTTGATTCCTGATCATCTACCATTCATCGTGATCGTGGTGGACGAAATGGCGGACTTGATGATGACGTCGGGCAAAGAAGTTGAGGCCCACATCATTCGACTTGCACAGAAGAGCCGAGCCGTTGGTATTCACTTGATTCTTGCAACTCAGAAGCCGACCGTGGACGTGATCACGGGCCTGATCAAGAGCAATTTGCCAGCTCGAATCAGTTTTCAAGTTGCAAGCAAGACCGACTCACGTGTTGTACTGGATGCCATGGGTGCTGACAAACTGCTCGGTAACGGTGACATGCTCTTTCTGTGGCCTGGGACAAGTGCGCTGGTTCGTGGTCAAGGCACCTACTTGAGCGACGACGAGATCAACTCCGTTGTAGACCATTGCAGTTTGGGCGAACAGAACTTCGTCCAGGAACTGGTGCAGCTCAAAGTCACAAAAGATGACGATGAATCCGTAAAGTTAGGCTCATTCAAGAAACGGGATGACTTGTACGAAGCGGCAGTTGATATTGTCGTTCGTGAGGGACGCGGTAGCTGTTCTTTGCTTCAACGCGCGCTTGGCATTGGTTACGGAAGAGCCGCGAGGTTAATCGACTTTATGTCCGAGGATGGAATCGTGGGCCAATACAACGGTTCACAAGCTCGCGAGGTAGCCATTAATTTGGCACAATGGGAAGCCATGCGTTCCAATGCAGAAGATATCGCCGAGCCAGCCCCGAACAAGTCCAAGAGTCGTTCCAACAAGATACGCCGCGATGATAGTTGGGAAGAAACGCCCAAGGCTCCCAAGGGCAAGAAGAAGCAACGATCCGAGGACGAGCGAGCTTTCGTTGCCGCAACTGACGTTGATCATTCCGATGAAGAAAATCAGTGGACCGACGACGAGGATTAGGACAAATCCACTAAGTCATTACTCCTCGCCAAGTCGCCTTTTGAGTTCCTCAATCTCCAACAGCAGTTCGAGATTCCTTGCCTCAGCCCGCTCCCTGGCTTCGCGTTCCACCTCCTTGGCCTCACGTTCCACCTCCCTGGCTTCACGTTCCACCTCCTTGGCCTCACGTTCGTATTCGGCTTCGTCGACTGCGAGTCCGCCTGTCCGCAGATCGAAAAATTCGAGATCCCCATCGACTAACCGAAGACCAAGCTGCAGCGTCTCACAGCGAAGGACTCCGTTCACGGGAACAATCTGCTTGAGGGAGCCATTGGTCATTCGAAAACCTTGAAGGGGAGGATCCAAATAGTCACAGGTAGGATCGTAGACGTAGTACTCTTGGACTCCCATCTGCTCGTAGATAACCGGTTTCTTCATGGTATCAATGCGGCGGGAACTATGTGACGTGACTTCGAATATTACGTCAGGGATGCGTTTTTCCTCCCATGTCTTAAAAATCCGTCGCCGACCTGGATCGCAATCAAGCACGATGAAATCGTCCGGAATTATAAATTTGGCTGGGTTCCCTTCTTCGTAATAAACCAGCAAGTCGCTAGCAATGTAGACTCTTTGGCTGCGATACCGTTGCCGCAGAATTTCGAGGATTCGGACCATCCAGTCCCGATGCAGATCTGTTTCTCCCATAGGTTCGCCGTCTGACTCTGGATATTCGATCGATTCTGAAATGGACGCAATACTCATCGTGACTTATCTCCCTGCCTTGCAACTACCATCAAATTATTTTCGCTTGCAACATGGGAGCGATTCCCAGTAGTCCAGCAACGACGCAAGCTCGTATCCAGCTCCAATTTAGTTGTTTTTATGGCTTGTTGCTTGCTAGGCGTTTGAAGTACGCCTCGATGACTTCGCGGAAGTGGCTTGGCAAATCCTTGGTTATGTTTTGCAACGCTTCTTGGCGCTGGGCAGGCGGCAGATTCCCCCACCCGCTGCCGTCACCGATGTCCTTTTGGTCAACATCGCCAGCACCTTTCTGTTCAGCAAGTTGGCTATCATCCATCGGCTTGTTACCTTGGTTCGGTTTCTGACCTTTGGCGTTGCCTCCGTTTTTCTGTTGTTGTTTCTGCTGCTGTTGTTGCTGTTGCTCCTCAAGTTTTTCGATCATCTTGTCAAGCTTGTCTACGATCGCTTGCTCTTTTTCTTGAACAGTTTTGCCAGCCCTCCCCAAAGCCAGTCTTCGTTCGACATCGTTCATCATTCGGGCGATTTCGTCCAGGGAATCTTCTTTGAAAGGTTTGATATCCGCTTGCATCAAGCGCGCGGTGATGGCGTAGCGAGTCGGGAGCTCGATTTCCCTTTCCAGCAACTTTTCAAGAGTCTCCAAACAGGCGGATCTTTGCATCAAATGGTGCTGGCAAATTCCCGTACAGAAAAGCCACGTTGCTGGATCGGAGGTGGATTCTTGTGCGAGTGGCAATAGTCGTTGGAGGGCTTCGTCATAGAGTCCATGATGAACCATGTAGCGGCAGCAAATCAATTGTAGATCCGCACGTAGCCAACTTGGGATACTACCGTTTGCCAAAATCGAACTAAGTTGGGCGTCCAACTTGGCATAATTTCCCGATGCGAAGGGTGCTTCGAGTGTCTCCTTGAGTGATGCGACCGCGAGCTCGTTCTTTGCAGTGGACGCCAAAACGTAGTCGAGGAGCCCAACGCCTCGCAGTGCAGCTGTGTCAGACGAATCGACTTTGATTTTGCCAGGCGCCGTTCCAGGCTCCCGACTTTGCAGATAGCTATTGAGCTGCTGGACAACTTTTTCGGTTTCGGGCCAGTTCCAACTCGACTGTTTCTTGAGCAACTGTGGGTCTGAACCCATTGCCGTCAAATACGACAGAATGATCCAGCATGCAGCTAGGTTTCTAAACATGTGTAAATCCTGCAGTCGTTGGTTTGAACAACACAAGCCACGCCCGCAATCAAGACGATGATGGAACTCGGCTAACGCCCGCAGCTCAGTCATACAGGCATCCTATAAGTATACCGTCCTGCAAACCTCGCCACACCTATCCGCACTATTGCGCTTAATTTAACAACGTTTTTGTGGGTTTTGACAACGGCTCGGTTGGACAAATCAGCATGTCGCCGAATCAAAAATTTCTTTTCTAGACGCAACTGCCGACTGGCTGGCAACTTAGTCATCACCCCCCCTTATGGAGGATTTGCCGCAGGATTTTCGGCCTCCAAGAATCAGTTCGACTGCATTGATCAAAGTCCTTTTCCTCAAAAGCGACCCTTCGCACCCCCCCCTAATGGGGAAGGAGTGGCCTTTTTTTCAAATTCGATTTGAAGGGAACCGGACTTCCAAGCAGACTTGTTAGAGCAGGGACGCGAACCCAGACAAAGGCTAGCCACAGTTGGAACACGGATGGCATGGCCCAAACCCTCCAAAACGTAGAACCAAGATCGCGTACCAATCATGGCCAATGTTGACCGTGCATACAACTCTGTTCGTCACGAGCTTGCTGAGCTTGGACTGTTAGCCGATGGTGTTTACCTAGATACCGTTGAGCTATGCATATCAAACGCGAAGAGCGCGGGTGAGCGGGGATATGTCTTCGAACAGGTCGGTCATTATGGCAAACGAGGCTATCGACCAGGCGTTATCTATTTGCCCCGCGATTTGCCGCACCAGCCCTACAAGCCAGGGATGACTCTCAGCGATACGATTCGTCACGAATACGCACACGCCTGGTATTGCATCGACCCAAGTTTCTTTCGACAAGACTGGTTTCCCCGTACGTTTGGAGAAGCGTACAGCAATTGCACAGCGACTCCGTACCAAACATGGCGCCGCCATCTGAAACGAGATGCAAATTACCAAGCAGCCAAACAGCGTTGTCGTAGCGACCATGGGAAACTGAAGTACTTTTATGGTTGCTTGTTTCAACAATTCATCACGGATTACGCTTCGACCAATTCGAGCGAGGACTTTGCTGAAACTTTTATGTTCTACTTAAAGTACCGTCGTTCTCTTTCGCGATTCCGAAATCGGCCAGTTGTTTACCATAAGCTCAAAATGGTTGAACGTGCCGTAAACATGGCAAGTCGAAAAGTGAAGCAATTTTCCGACCGAAGTTATCGAAGTCGAACAGCCTAAATCTTCTTGATTGACTACACTGTGTAAGCCGTCCTCAATTGACTTGTTCTGTGCAGGGTGCTCCATGGCCTCTAACCGTATTCGCGTTCTTCTGTGTTCCTCGTCAATGGACGGGGGGGGGAGCGAAAGGCAACTGTTGAATTTGCTCAATGGGCTCGATCGCGATAGGTTTGAGCCCGTTCTCTATCTGCTATACGAATCCGGGGCTTTGCTCGACGACGTTCCTGACGATATCAAGCGATTCGCTTTCTGGTCGGAAAACTCAATTCCGCGATGGAATTGGCCGGGTCGAATTCACAGTTTGCAAGTTCAGCATTTAGCAAAGCTGCTCCGGCGAGAACAAATCGACGTGGTCTACGATCGTCTTTTTCATATGACGCTTATTACCGGGCCAGCCACGGAACGTACTCAAACTCCTCGCATATCGACGATCGTATCTCCACCTCAATTCGACCTTGCTCGTTCGGAAAAGAGATGGATTTCGATGAAGAAAATTGCTTTGCGCAAGGCATATTCGACTGCGACGGCATTGCTTTCGGTAGGCGCAGGTACCGCAGACAACGCTGCCAAATACTACAAAATCCCCCGAGAAGCATTTCAAGTAATGCTTAGCCCGATCGACATCGAACGGATTGATTCGGAGAGTTCATTAGAGTGGACTGGTCCTGCTCTCAGGCAAAACCGCAATCAGATCATTTCCATAGGTCGGTTGAGCGACGAAAAAGGACATCGCTACTTATTACAAGCCTTTGCGAAGTACATGAACGCAGTCAAAATGGACCAGGCTCCTGCGGCAGACTTGCATTTGGTTGGTGATGGCGTCTTAAGAAAAGAGCTGCAAAGTCTCACAGCCAGTCTCAATATTGCAGATTGTGTCTTTTTCCACGGCCAAGTACACAGCCCATTTTCGCTTCTCAAGCAATGCGATTTGCTGGTCTTACCCTCGCTTTATGAGGGGATGCCCAACGCTTTGCTTGAGGCGATGGTTTGCCGAGTACCCGTTCTCGCGACAAATACCGCTCAAGGGGCAGGTGAGTTGCTGCGCAATCATCCTCTGGGAAAACTCGTTTCAAAAGCAAACGCGGTCGAAATGGCAGATGCGATTCAAGATCGCTTTTTAAGACCTGGTCCCTGGCTGGAAAAAATCGATGCCGCACGCGAATACGTCGAATCACATCACTGTTTGCAGGCCTGGATCGACAGTATTAGCCAACTCTTGGTGCGAATCGCTAAAAAGCCTTGAATTCGACAGGCGGAGCGACTCCAATAGCGGTCTATGTCCCAAAAATCTGCTGATGTACCTGCGAACATACCTCAACCTGCTCGCCAACTCTCCAACGTCCTGCAAAATCTGTTTAAGATTCCTCGTGCTCAGATTTATCCGCTGATCGAAGAAGGCTTCGTAACCGTCAATGGACGTGTCAAACGACAGGCTTTCCTCGTTGTTGAAGTCGGAGACAAAATCAGCGTGGACATTGTCCCACAACCGATTGCTGCCCCTGCTCATTCCAAAAACAAGCACTCCAACCGGTCCGTTGATTTTCTCTACGACGATGACGATCTGGCGATTGTCAATAAACCAGCCAACCTTCTAACTGTGCCGACTAGACATCGCGAACCTCATACCTTGATGTCGCTAGTCGAACGTCAGTTTCAAAAATCCGTTGCCGGTGCTCGGGCCTTCTGCGTACACCGTTTGGATCGGGGCGTATCGGGTGTACTGGTCGTGGCCAAATCGCTCGAAATGGCCGAGGCAATTCGAAACCAATTCGCTATGCGCAAACCACAACGCAAGTACATCGCGATCGTAGCTGGCATACCTAGACCAGCGAGCCATGAACTGCGAAGCTATTTGGCAACCGACGAAAACCTCAATCGATATTCAGTTCCGAATGCGGAACATGGCGAACTTGCCATTACGCATTACATAACTCGCCACGTTTGGAGGGATGCTTCTTTTTTAGAAGTGAGATTGGAAACCGGGCGTCGCAATCAGATTCGCGTTCAATTGGCAGAAGCTGGCTACCCAATCCTCGGTGATCCACGCTACAAACCTCGGCAAGCCGAACATTGGGCTTGGCCCTATCAGCGTTTAGCTTTGCATGCGGAAACACTCGGCTTTACTCATCCGCGAACTGGCTCACCCATTCAAATGGAAACGCAGTGGCCCCAAGAGTTCCGCGACTTCATTCGCCATCAGAAAAAGCACACACAAACCGGCGGCGACACCTAGGCCAACGTGCCATTGCGTCACACCGCAGTCCGTTTTTGGCTCAACAGTGGCTCGAGCAAAGTTGAAAAAAGTCTATTCCATATAGATTTATGTCGATCCGTCCGTTTGAATTGAATTGGCACCCGAATTGCATCTTTAACTCCTTCGACATCCATTCTTCGAATTGGAGGCAAGATCGCAGGGCCAAAAGGAGTCGGGAAACAACATGAAAACACAGGATAAACCAAAGTTTGATTTGCTTTTTGAGCATTGAAAAGTCGAGCACCAAGCGATTGAACATACCAGCGAATTGTCAGAATGGATCGACTGCCAATCTAAATTGCGAACTTCTCAATTTCGAGAGACAGTTCGAAAACTGACTGATTTGAACGAAAAACTTTTAGCCCATTTTGCAAAAGACGCGCAAGCACTCAACGCCCTGAGTCTTCAGAGCAGTTGGAACGCTCACACGACTCTCGAGTATCTCGATCATAGCGTTGACATCTAGGTTGCGAAAAGGAGAGCCGGAATAATGCGGACGAATTATTCCGAGAGTGACCAGAGGTGTCACAGTCAACCATTACGCTACATTGAATCGATGAAGAAATCATAGCAAAGCAATTGTCACAAAAAAGTTTAGGGAGGGCTCCCATAAATGAATGATTTTACGACTTGGTTCCAAACTGGTAATGCGTCGGTTGTCCACGCTGGACATGCGCCGCATTCATGGCAAGCAGATTTGGCATCGAGCTTGCAATGCAAGAACCGCCTCATCCGTATTCCAACCGGCATGGGAAAAACGCTGGGTGTTCTGTTGGCCTGGACCTACCATCGCATAAACCGAGCGGACAAATCATGGCCAACTCGTCTGGTTTGGTGTTTACCGACGCGAACGCTTGTAGAACAAACACATGCTGAAGCAAATAGAATCATCTCCCAGGCTGGCCTCGCCTTAGAGGTCGACGCCCACATGCTCATGGGTGGAGTTGAGCAATCGGATTGGCATGTTTGTCCGGAACGACCTGCAATTCTGATCGGGACGCAAGACATGTTGCTGTCGCGAGCACTCAATCGAGGATTTGCATGCAGCCGCGCGCGATGGCCGGTCGAGTATGGATTGTTAAATCACGACGCATTGTGGGTCATGGACGAAGTGCAACTAATGGACGTCGGCTTGGCAACATCAGCGCAACTCCAAGCCTTCCGCGATCAAGACCGAGACAAATCCATACGCCCCTGTGTTACCTGGTGGATGAGCGCAACGCTTCAGCCCGATTGGCTGAAAAGCGTGGATACCGAATCCTACTACGTTCAGTGGACGAACGACATATGTTCGATTCCTGCACCGCAGAGGTCGGGTGGCTTGTGGGAAATCCATAAGATCTGTGAGACCGATGCCATTGAGGCAAAAAAAGCGAGCGAATTCGCCAAACGGATACTTACTGCACACGACGAGTCAACTGCTGGAGACCACGGGAAAATCACTTTGGTTGTTTGCAATACTGTCGATCGTGCGTCCGAGACATTTACCGAACTCAGGATGGCAGGACGAACCGACGGCATCGAGTTGGTTCACAGTCGTTTTCGTCCAGCGGAACGGGAATCATGGCGCGAGCGATTTTTGACGCGAGAATCATGTAAATCCCATAGCGATCGAGTTATCGTGGCAACCCAAGTCGTGGAAGCAGGAGTCGACATTTCAGCAACTTGTCTTGTTACCGAGTTGGCTCCCTGGCCCAGTCTTGTTCAGCGATTCGGACGCTGCGCCCGCTATGGCGGCGAGGGACGAGTCATCGTGGTAGATCGAGGCCATGACGAGAAGACCAGTCCGCCCTATTCACCGGAAGAATTGGAAAGTGCATGGAGTAGTTTGCAACTTCTCAAGGATGTTGGAGTTGGAGTTAAGGCGATTGAAGAGTTTGAGGATTCATTGACAGCGGAGGCGAGAGCTACTCTCTATCCCTACGTTCCTGCACATTTGTTATTGCGTAATGAGTTTGACGAGCTCTTCGACACGACGCCGGACCTGACCGGAGCGGATTTGGATATCAGCCGCTTCATACGCACCGGTGATGAACGGGACGTTCAGATTTTTTGGAGATCACTGGCTAAAGACGAAATCCCGTCTGACGAACTTCAGCCTCATCGGCGTGAACTGTGCAGCGTGCCGTTTCTAAAAGCGCGAGGCTGGCTTTGCGGAGCAGAAACAAAGACAAACCGCAAGCCAAAGCTCCGTAGTGGCATGCGAGCATGGATTTGGGATTGGATCGATGGCAAGTGGTTAGCACCGAGACGTGAAAATTTATTGCCCGGTCGTGTAATTTGTATTGACTCTGCATGCGGCGGTTATGATCTCGAAAGCGGATTCGCACCGGACGTTAAGAAGATCGTGCCTCCCGTCGATGTTAGCACGGAAACGCTAGTAAATAAATCATCGCTGGCGGACAATTGCGAAGACGGCGAAGAGCTGAGCTTTAGTCCCTGGAAGACGATCGCTTGTCATAGCAACGAGGTTGTGCAGGAAGTGAAGGAGATTGCGGACGGCATCGCACTGCCGATTGAACTTCGCTCGTTACTTAAATTGGCCGCGATCTGGCATGACATCGGCAAGTCCCATCCGGCATTTCAAGGAGCCATCCGTAACAACGACCGTCCGCCGCGCCATGACTTAGCAAAGGGCCCTAACGGATCGTGGCTCAAGCCACGCGGAACCTATCGATTTGAAGATGACAGCGAGGATCGCCCAGGTTTTCGCCATGAGTTGGCCAGTGCGTTGGCCATGTTTGCGTTGCTCGAAACCTACCATCCCGACCATCCCGCTTTATTAGGAAGCTGGTCGGAAGCGTTCGCCGCTATGGGCCACACGGCAAAGCCTGCGGGCCACACGGCAAAGCCTGCAACGGACGCAAGCTCTGTTCCCTTGGCTGTGCAAGAGATTCTAGATTGTTCTGCCGAATCGTTTGACTTGCTGGTCTATCTGATTGCATCGCATCACGGTAAAGTCCGCGCGGCCTTGCATGCATCCACCAAAGATCAGCAATATCGCGACAACGACCATCGTGGTTTGCCCATTCGCGGTGTTCGTGAAGGGGATCGCCTGCCTTCCTTCTGCATCGACGATTCAGCCGAGCGATTCCCAGAGCTCTACTTGACGCTCGAACCCGCGACCCTTGGGCTTTCCTTACGAACCGGTGCAAGCTGGCGAGAACGGTGTTTGGGTCTACTTGATCGGCATGGACCAACGACGCTTGCATTCTTGGAATCAATCTTGAGAGCCGCTGACGTTCGAGCTTCGCGTTTAAAAACCAACGATCCAACTTTAAGCGAAGCATTGAAAGTGGTGACCTGATGGATCGCGAGGGCTGGGGCAAGAGTGTTGTTGATCGGCTGGCGGCCGACATTCAGATAAATTTCCCGGGAATCAAAGGGTTTTCACCTGGGAATCTCTGGCGAATGCGGGCGTTTTTCCTAAAGTATCGAACAGGAGCACAAATTCTCGCGCAGCCTGCGCGAGAATTGCTTGCAACAAATCTGTCACAAGCTGTGACGGAATTGAATGATTCGATTCTACCACAGGCTGTGTCAGGAATTCCTTGGTATCACAACGTCCTCATCTTCGAGAAGCTTAAAGTTCCAGTCCAGCGTCTCTGGTACGCGACGAGAACCCTTGAGCACGGTTGGATGAAATCGCAGCCAATAGTTGAACTAACGGTTTCAATACAAGCCCGACGCGCAAGCGAGGGATGGTTCCGACCCCTCGCTTGCGCGTCGGGCTTGTATTTCCATCAGCCCACCCTTGAGCACGGTTGGAGCCGCGCGATCCTTACGATCCAAATCGAAAGCGATCTTTACGGTCGCCAGGGGAAGGCGATCAGCAATTTCACGAACACGCTTCCGTCTCCTCAATCAGACCTTGTCCAACATACATTAAAAGACCCATACATCTTCGACTTCCTGACACTTCATACCGAGGCCATCGAGCGTGATCTTGAAAGCGGTCTGGTCGATCACATTCGCAAGTTCCTTCTAGAAATGGGAGCTGGTTTCGCATTCGTCGGCCAGCAGATGCACATAGTTGGTAGATTCTCTGCCCGAACCGCTAAAAAGCAGCTTACCAAGCATCGAAGAGATCGAAGCCGAATTCGAGCTTCACCAAACAGCCTCATTCGACGACGCTTCAACAACTCACTCGGCGAGAAAATCGAAACCATGAACGACATGTTGATTCAGGACACATCAAAATGACATTGCACTTACATCACCTAACCGGCTGTTCACCAACTCCACTGGCCAATTACCTCAAGGCATTGGGGATTTTGCGATTGGTTGCTGAGCAATCAGACGCGTCCGCCCGCGGCTGGTGGCAAGACGAACATTTTTGCCTGTTGACTCGATTGTCGCGCGAAGAGTTGGAAGCCTTTTTTCTTGACGAGTATCAGCCGACTCCGATTATTTCGCCTTGGAATAAGGGGTCGGGCTTCTACAAATTGAACGATCCCGGACTTGAACCATTAGAAAAATCAACGGCTTCTCGTTTTGAACGTTACCGGCTGGGTGTGTCAGATGCTCGGAGATTGCTTGATTCGGTCTCGAACGCTGACGGGGTGATCCGCTCGATCAAAGCACGTACAAAAACGAACAAAACGTTTCAGACCGATGACCAACGTGAACTGCTGGCTGACAGCGAGATGTTGACTCAGACAATTGCACTCCTCGATCAACTCAGCGAGAAAATCGGGATCTCTTCCGAGGACAAGCAAGACTTCTTCGATGAAATTGCCGCGATCAAGGGTTTGGTCACGCCTGCATCAAGACCAGCTACAAAAGCTGAATCTGATAAATTGAAGGTAAATGCGGGTTACAAACGAGTCCTTGCCGCTGCGGACCGACGATTCAAATCACTCAAGGCAACTCTTATCCCAGACTGCCGCAAGTCATGGCGAGGGCCTCATGCAAGCTGGATTTCCGCAGCCGTTGTACTGAATGAAGTCGGCGAGCCGACGTGGCCCTCTTTGCTTGGAACCGGTGGCAATGATGGCAACCTTGACTTCACTAATAATCTGATGCAACGGTTTGTCGAATTGTTTGATCTGAGTTCACCTGATGGCGATTGTTATGAGCCGACACGACCTCTTTTGACCAATTCATTGTGGTCGCAGCCGTCGAACCAGTTGGCTTCGAGTGCGATTGGGCAGTTTCAACCTGGAAGTGCGGGCGGTGCGAACAGTTCAACGGGCACCGGCGGCGACAGTCTCGTTAACCCTTGGGACTTTGTTTTAATGATGGAAGGGTCGATTCTGTTTAGCGCACGATCGACTCGCCGGTTGGACCCCAATGAATCGAGCCGCGCGAGTGCACCATTCGCCATACGTGCTCATGCGGCAGGTTACGGAACACCCGGTACGGAGAAGGCCCAACGTGGCGAGCAATGGATGCCAATGTGGAGTAAACCGGCAACGCTTCCTGACGTTGCTAGTTTGCTCGGCGACGCCCGATTGCAACTAGGACGACAGACTGCCAATCGACCCATCGACGCTGCTCGAGCCATCAGTCGACTTGGAGTCGCTCGTGGGATCGATTCGTTTGTGCGATTTGGTTATCTCGAAAGAAATGGTCAGTCGAATCTCGCCGTACCACTTGGACGCATCCGAGTTCAACAGCACCCGCGAGCGTATTTAGTCGATGACTTGGCAACGTGGCTTGATCGACTCCAACGCATAGCTCGAGACAAAAACGCGCCAGCACGACTCGGCCATTGTGAACGCATGCTGGCCGATTCAGTCTTATCAGCGCTAACTCATGACGATTCGCCGGATCGTTGGCAAGCCGTTCTGCGAAATGCAGTCGACTTGGAATCACTGCAAGCGACCGGGAGTGGAATTGATGCCGGACCTATTCCACCGCTCAGAGTCGAGTGGGTCAATGCCATAGACGATGGTTCACCAGAAGTTCGTTTGGCAGTTGCGATGGGCAGTGCAGCGTGGGGTTATTCCAAACACCATCGACCGTTCGATCCTGTGCGTCATCATTGGTTGCCGCTTGAACGGGGCGCTCGCCGATTCAAAACCTCCGACAAACGTTTGGCGAAAGATTCTCGCGTGGTGATGTCAGGACGAGACCCCATCGGAGATTGCACAGCAATCGTGGAACGGCGATTCATCGAAGCTGGTATGAAAAGCGAACGACGATTGAGGTTGGTATCCGCATTTGGCGCTGGCGCTAGATTGGACGATCTTGCTTTGTTTATCAGTGGCCATGTTGATGTACAGCGGTTGTTCGATCTGGCCCGTGCATTGATGGCTGTTAAATGGGACGAGTGGCAGCTAAAACATGCACCGCGATCCAAGCGAACGCGTGAAACCCCGCCCGAGGCTTGGCTTGCTCTTCGACTTGCGTGTTTGCCATGGCCGCTGGCTGACGGACGCAATATTCCCGCGGAGCCGTCAATCGTCCGACGGCTACTGGCTGGCGATGGCTCGGGTGCAACGCAAATTGCACTCGTAAGATTGCGGTCCGCTGGCATACGTCCGCCTCTACAAGCCGCAATGACCGATGCACAGACCGCAAAGCTTTGGGCGGCAGCCCTCGTTTTTCCAATTGACCGCCGCAGTGCAACTCGCGCTGTAGCAATTCTTGATCCCAGTACGAAAGGTGTTCAACATGCTTGATTTAAGCAGTCTCGACAACGTAAACCGTATTTTGTTTTCCATTCCATTGCGGCCCATTCAAGGGGACCGGTTCCAACCAACAGGTTTCCCAAGCTTAGGTGCTGCAACCTATCAAACGCGAGATGGCCAAAAGCTGTTAGTTGAAAGCTCGCAGAGTATGGCCAACCGACTGGAATCGGTTTGCTGGGATACCGCAAACAACAAACCCATTGGTTGTCTCGATGGGATCAGCCACGTGACGGTCACTCGCAAGGGTTCGTTTCTTACCGATTCGATGTTGGAATCACATCGCATTAACAGTCCATATCTGCTTGAAGGGAAAGATCGAGCGTTCTTCGATCAACTCAAGGCCGCACTTGGTGGACTAGAAGAGGGTCCGATCGATCGTAAAAAACTTGCAGAAGTGTTGCTAAAGTTTGACGTGGGCAGTTTAATCCATGGTGTCTTTTTGGCCAAGAAAGACCTCGCAGGCGGACGTCTCCGTATTGCACGTGCGTTGTCGGCGTTCATCGAAGCGTCGGGGGTTCGCGTAGCAGCATCGGGTGGTGTTAAGAACGATCATGTTAATCCGTCCGGTGATACCAAAGCAGGATTTGGCAATGTTCCTTTTTCGCGTGACGAGTTCGTTGCGGATTCGATTGTCTGTCACGTCAATCTGGATCTTGCCCAGATTCGCGGCTACGGACTCGGCAAAGACGCTGAGCAACTTTTGGTATTGCTCGCGCTGCACCGACTGCGTCGATTACTCGATGGCGATTTGCGACTCCGAACCGCGTGCGATCTCGAACCAATCGATCGAGACCAAATCCTCGCGTCACGTCCGAACGGCTTTGCACTTCCTTCGCTTCCGGACCTTGAGTCTGCCGTTGCTACCGCGATCAAGAAGTGCACTTCCTCTCTGACTCATACCACGGTCAAGTTCGAGGATGATTTAAAAAAGGCAAAGGACGCTGGCAAATCAGCAGACGAAGAATCGGACGAATCCGAAGACAATAAGGAGGAATAAACGATGCCGACCGTCAAAATGCGATTCCCCGGAGGACGTTATCATGCAACCCCTTGGGGACACCATGTTAATGAGGGCCAGGTCGAATGGCCGCCCAGTCCTTGGCGATTGCTGCGGGCACTGATCGCTTGTGGATATAACACGCAGCAATGGGTCGAGTTGCCTGAGGTCGCACGATCCATGATTGAGAAGTTGTCGCAATGCTTGCCATCTTATCGTTTACCTTCGGCAAGTGCCGCCCACAGTCGGCACTACATGCCTGTCGGGACATTGGATAAGGGTCGCGAGAAAACGACACTCGTTTTCGATACATGGGCGAATGTCAGCGACGAAGATCTGATCGTTCGTTGGGATTGTGCGTTAGAAAGTGATGAATCGGAACTTCTTAAGCGGCTCATCGAGTGTCTCGGATACCTAGGACGAAGCGAAAGTTGGGTCGAAGCGGAATTGCTCGCTGATTCCGCAATCGAAGACATCGAGTTCAATGCTTTCCCAAATGCGAATGGTCACAGTCTAGATCGAAACTGGGAACAAATCACCCTGATGGCTGCGACAAACGTTGCCGAATACCAATCTTGGCGATCTGGGATCACAGATAAACTTCTTTTGGAGTTTCCGTTACCGGAGGGCAAAAAGAAACCTACCCCCAAGTTGCTCAAAGACCGCGCTCGAGTCGTCGCTCCGTACCCCACCGATATGCTTGATTGTCTGCAAAAAGACACAGCGTGGTGGAAACAGCACCGCTGGAGCCAACCGCCAGGTTCACAACGTGTGGTCTACTGGCGACGTAGTGATTCCCTCGAAGTTGGGGTTCCGCAACGAACAGTCCGTCCGGTGGCTCGCTCCGTGACCACGATGCTATTGGCGATCACGACACCAAGCGGTAATAAATCGGCATTGCCACCAGTAGCAAGGACACTGCCACAGGCAGAATTATTGCATCGCGCGATCGTTGGTCGCGTTGCCAAGGGAGGACGTGTGTTTTGTCCAGAGCTGACGGGAAAAGACAATCATGGAGAACCACTTAAAGGCTGCCACGAACACGCCCATGTCTTTCCCGTGGACTTGGACTGCGATGGACATCTCGATCACATCATCATTCACGCGCCCATGGGATTGGGCGACGCTGCGCAACAAGCAATCACTACACTTCGTCGCACCTGGACCAAAGGTGGCGTTGGAGAGATGCAACTTGCCCTCGCGGGAAGCGGCGCACTCGATTCACTTCGAGGTTTACCGGAACCACTTATGCGCCAACTTGAACGCTTACTCGGTCCAATCCAAGGGGCCACGACATGGGCCAGTGTCACACCGTTTGTTCCACCTCGCTATCTCAAGCGAAAGGGAAGCAATTGCCTAGATGGTCAAATAACGAACGAATTGGAATCGCGACGATTTCCGATTCCGGACCGAATTGAAGTTCTTCCTTGGGTTGATTCGACATTGGCAATGCGACATTTTATTCGTGTCCGCAGGGCCAAAACACCGCCACCCATCGACGTCGGATACGCGATTCGCATTCATTTCACTGAACCGCTAATGCCAGACCGCCCCGTTGCGATCGGATACGCAAGCCACTTTGGGTTGGGACTTTTTGGAGCTGCCCAATCTCACCAATGAAAATCCAATAACAAATCAAAGATCATCTCGAAGAACTACTTCCCGTCGAGCAACACTAGAAAAACATTTCGACATCGCTGCCGTAGTTACGAAAGAATTGGGACCAATTGATCGGTAAGTGGCTTATAGCTTAGTGTCGCACGGTTCTCCGAACCGTGATTCTGCTGAAACGGAATTCAATTCATTGCCAGGTGGCTTACAACGATCGCACTCTTTAAGAAATTGATCGACAACTATTTGCAATTGAGTCGTGTTATCATGGCTCTCGCCCTTCAGCCTTGCTGCGGGCGAAAGCAGATGATGAGAGTTGACGCGGTCGTTGTACCCCTTCAAATAAAATAAATCTGAAAAGGAGATCAAATCATGGCGACGAAACGGAAATTGGCTGTACCGAAACTTAAAGGTGCGAGCGAGACGCTCGATGCACTTGCCAAAGCACTAAAGAAAAGTGAAAAAGTGGCCTTGGTTGATGTGATTTTGGAACTGGCAAAGGATAATCAAACTACGCTACGCAGCTTGATGCGGCGGTTCGACGTGCAGTTGTCGGAGCAGGGGTTAATCGAGGAAACGAAAAAAGCAATCGTCGCGGCGACGGACTTCGATGAACGTGAATCCAACTGCAATTTTGACTACGACAGCGTAGCTTATGACGCAATCGAACGCAATTTTCAAAGGTTGATCCAGGACGGGCATCTGGCTGAGGTGATGCAGATGTCGCTCGAGTTGATGCGGCTAGGGAGTCGTCAAGTTGAAATGAGCGACGAAGGCATGATGACCGATGAAATAGCAGATTGTTTGAAAGTCGTCATTGCATCCTTGAAAAAATCCGACTTGCCAAAATCTCAGGTTGTAAAATGGTGCGGCGACATGTCCAAAAACGATTGCGTCGGATTTATTTGCGATTCTGAGCTTAGCTCATTACAAAAAGCTAGCCAGAAGTAGCGGCCAATGTTTGGCAGATATCCCGCTCGCGGTGGTCCATGACCCATGTTACCCGTAGCTGAATTCCCAAGAATTCAGAGGCTACGCCATATCAATCGTTGGTCGTCTGAATTCTTGGGAATTCAGCTACCTGGTTCAACGTTCACCGCGTGCGGTATAGAATCGGCTCGGCGTTTCGATGCCATTGTGACGTACTTTTCAGGTTATAGGAGCATACCGCATGGTCAAAACGAACAAGAAGAAAAGTGACGTGACGTGGTACAAGGAGCTTGATGAGGTCGCGGTGAGTGAGGCACTCGATGAGGCGACGGTTGATGCAAAAGACGCGTCCGAACAGCATAGCGGTCTCTTTTATGCGATTGCAGAGGAAATGCAATTCCCTTTTGCGGCCAAAGTACTGGGCGAGGACGTAGAGGTGGTTTCGGCAGAATGGCCTGAAAACGACGATTTTGGGATCGACTTAATCTGCGAACAAAACGGCCAACAGCATCGCATCGAAGCACGATCTGTCGAACTGGTGAGCCCGCTTCCAGACGGACATCTCTTTCTCGCTGCGTATCTCGATTGGAAGCGACGTATGTAATTTAGAATAATTGATTCCATACGAATCGCTGTCGCGGCCGGCTGGCACTAGCCAACCGCATAACCGGCGGTTTTTAGGGTTTTAAAATCGTCTTCGCTGATGATTTGCAAAATTCTGCCGTTCTCAATGCGTACGAAGATGATGTGTCGGTGTTGGTCCATCACCTTGATGAAGCTCGTGTCGTCGCGAGCTTTGGTGCGTGGCGAACAGGCTTCGCATATGAAGTCTGTTTTGATCCAAACGTTGTCGTAATCGGGCATGATGCCATCCATCGTATCGCCAAGATAGAATGCTTCTCCTGATCGCATCTCGGGCGATTGCCATTTGATTTGAATTTCGCCGCGAGCGGTCACCTTGTTTGCAACGCAAGGTAAATCAGCGATGATCGAATTGAACATTCCCATGTTGGTACCTGATTAGTGTAGAACGGTTCTCCGAACCGTTTCCCGGCCCGTATAATCGCTGAATTGCGTCCGCCCTCGCTGATTGCAGGGGAATTGCGTACTTCGTATTGTTTGCGTCTGCGCGGAGGTCACGGCTCGGAGAGCCGTGCTACACTGGTCCATGGCCCTCGAACACCGAGAAAGAAATCAACATGCCAAGTGAACGTTATATTCCGGATTCAGAAGAGCAAGTTAAAAAATGGGCGGAAGAGCGGGAGGCAAAGCAAAAGCTTGATGCGCTGCGTGCCACAGTGCCATGGGAAAGATTGTTCGAGGTATAGGCGAGGTGCGATAGTGTAGAACGGCACTCCGTGCCGTTTTCTGGGCCAACCTCGCTCCACGGCAGCACTATCGCCCAGCAACCAAGCGAAGACTAGTGACTATGCATTTTGACTTAATATTTTGACGCCGCTAGAATGAGTTTTTTGCGAGCTCAGTCGCGTTTATCACGGCGCGGAGTCGTTGCAGTTTGCGGTCACGGCACGGAGTGCCGTGCTACACAGAGCTCGTGCAATACTTTTGGGGACCTAATCTATGTCCGAGAAGTTTTCGCAGTTTGGCGCCTTTGACCCAGAGGCTGAGGTTGATGTCTCCGCTCGCAATCTGCCCCATTGGTTCCAGCCAGGTGTCGCTGTTTTTATAACCATACGAACCCTCGACTCAATGCCTTGCGATGGAATCGAACTATGGGATAGGCAACAACGTGATTGGTTGCTCCGCCAAGGATTCACAATCGAAGCAGACCATGAATTGCCGCCTTGGAAACAATTGCCAGCTAACCTACAGACTTCATTCCGAAAAATGCGTGATCGTCTTTTTCATTGGCATTTAGACGCTTGCCATGGAGCGTGCCATTTACGCAATCGCGAATTAGCGGAATGCGTCTTAGAATCACTTTGGCATTTCAATGGTTCTCGTTACGAGATCGACTGCGCCATCGTAATGCCAAACCACGTGCACCTGATCGCGATGTTCTATCTGCCAACTACATGCCGTGGACAATGTACGAACTGGCAACGATTTACTGCAAAGGAAATCAATATTCGGATCGGCCAAAAAGGCTGCTTTTGGCAAGGCGAACCGTTTGATCACCTGATCCGCAGTTCAGAACAGTTTCTCTATCTCCGCGACTACATTGCCCAAAATGGAGTCGCCGCAAAACGACCGGCGTCTGACTATTTGTTCAAGAAAGCCTAGCAGAGAACGGCAACCAGTGTAAAACGGCACTCCCTGCCGTCGCGATCGATAAAAGAGGCAGGACTCAGCGCCTTTGCGATCGTGTGCAGATCACGGCACGGAGTGCCGTGCTACACTAGTCTGCTCCTTGGTAAAACGGTTGGTTTCTTTTTTCTTGCTTCTCGCTGAAACTCCAACTAGTTTCAATGGATGCGATCAACTTACATTGTTTGTTACGACATTGCCGACGATAAACGTCTCCGCAAAGTCTTCAAAATCATGAAGGCCTATGGTGACCATCTTCAATACAGCGTCTTCGAGTGTCAATTGTCCAAGAGCGACCTGATCCAATGCCGGCAGCGATTGACCGAAATCATCAATCATGCACACGATCAAGTTCTATTCATCGATCTTGGCCCCTCGGAGGGGCGCGGTGAACGGGTTATCGCTGCTCTCGGTCAAGCCTATCAGCCTTTCGATTCCGCCTGCATGATCGTTTAATCTCGCCATGATCTCGCCACAACACCAACCGGACGCAGACGAATCGGAATACTTGCCCGCCCGTATGCTCAACGAATATGCCTATTGCCCGCGATTGTTCTATCTGGAATATGTCGACGGATTGTTTGCCCATAATGTGGATACGATCGATGGAGTCGCTAAACACACTCGCGTCGACGCAAAAACAACTCCCCTGCCAGCCAGTAAACGAAAATTGGCCAAAACCCAAAAGGCAGATCAGGCCGACGAGGGCAGCGCCGATGCGCCGAGTGACTCGCCAGAAAGCAGCGAACGCGAGATTGTCCATGCCCGCAGTGTCACACT
Source organism: Pirellula staleyi DSM 6068 (assembly GCA_945900945.1). Lineage (GTDB taxonomy): Bacteria > Planctomycetota > Planctomycetia > Pirellulales > Pirellulaceae > JBKCUI01. The sequence goes on along the minus strand of CAMDKL010000034.1, from coordinate 2,294 downwards.
TTCAAGCGATCGATATGGAGTACTCGCCAAACTCGATCTGGTAGAGTCAGACGGAACCATGGCCACACCTGTCGATTACAAACGAGGTTCGCCAAAGAAACTGGAGGACGGTTCGCTCGGAGCGTGGGATCCTGAGCGTGTTCAATTGTGTGTTCAAGCCCTGGTGCTTCGCGAAAATGGCTTCAAGTGTGACGAAGGCGTACTGTTTTTTTGGGAGACAAGGCAGCGTGTTCGTATTGCAATGGACAATGAACTGATCGAGTTGACCGAGTCTGTAATCATCGGTGCTCGGGAATTACGGCAGTCCGAGATAGCACCGCCGCCCCTGATCGATAGCCCGAAGTGTCCGCGATGTTCGTTGGTCAGCATCTGTCTGCCAGACGAAACGAGTTACTGTCAGAGTTCGCATTCCTACGGTACGTTCATTCAGCCGCTTTTGTTTGATATCGGAGCCATGCGAATGGCGTCGCGGAACGAAAGTTCATCGATGCCCGTCAATCGTGTGCGACAGTTGGTAACGTCCCGCGATGAGCGAAAACCACTTTATTTGAACACCCAAGGCCTGTCGCTTGGAAAGTCCGGTGACGTCCTTCAAGCCAAAGAAAAAGGCAAACTGATTCAAGAGTTTCGCATGAATGATGTTTCTCAAGTCAATGTGATGGGCAATATCCAGGTTACCACTCAAGCGATTCAATCGCTGTTGCAAGCGGAGGTGCCGCTGGTTTACTTCAGTTACGGTGGCTGGTTTCATGGCATGACGCAGGGTGTTGGGTTGAAGAACATCCTGTGGCGCCGTGAGCAGTTTCGCTGTGCAGATCGGCCGGAATTTTGTCTCCGACTCGCTCGAAAACTAGTATCTGCCAAGATTCAAAACCAACGCACGTTTCTGATGCGAAATCATATCGAGCCACCGACGGATGCTATTCAGTTTATCAAGACGTTGAAATGGGAATCGGAACGTGCGGAGTCATTGCCATCGCTGCTAGGTATCGAGGGACTCGCAGCTAGAATCTATTTTCAGCATTTTGATGGGATGATCAAAACCGAGCGCGATTCAGTGGGGCATAGCAAACAGGCTCAAGAGACAAGCAACGGAACAGGAGACAAATGGCTGCAATTCAATTTCGATGGCCGCAATCGTCGTCCACCGCGAGATCCAATCAATGCGTTGTTATCGTTGGGTTATAGCCTGTTGTCCAAGGATCTGACGATCATCTGTGCTGGGGTCGGTTTAGACCCCTATTTAGGCTTCTACCATCAACCTCGGTTTGGCCGACCGTCATTGGCGTTGGACTTGATGGAACCATTCCGACCGCTGGTGGTGGATAGCACAGTGGTTACGGCCATCAATAACCGCATGGTTACGCCGGAGCACTTTGTATCGGCGGGCGACGCAGTGGCGCTAACGGCAGACGGACGTAAAGCATTTTTCCGTGCTTATGAACAGCGGATGGATCAGTTGATTACGCATCCGCTATTCGATTATCGAGTAAGTTATCGTCGTATTTTAGAAATACAAACGCGGTTGTTAGCGAGGTGTTTAACGGGTGAGATTTGGGATTACCCTTCGTTTGTGACGCGGTAGGGCTAAAAGTGGGAAACGGTCGTGCGAGCGGTTAGGTGACTCGGAAAAGCCGGGGACCGCTCGCGGGTCTTTTTTTGCGGAAATAGGGCCATAAATGCACGATACGAGTACAATTCAACTGGGCGACCCGGTTATAATTTCTCAGGTGCTCGCAAAACGACGTTTTACCCCTTTTGATAAAAGGACTTACGCAGGCACGATTTCCGCGATCGAAAGATCGTGGCCTCATTGAAGCGATTTAGATGGCGTTAGATTGCCACTTAAGCGAAGAATTTCCGCGATCGAAAGATCGTGGCCTCATTGAAGCGGGTAACTTCACGGCAGGTACGATTACCGCTGCATTAATTTCCGCGATCGAAAGATCGTGGCCTCATTGAAGCCAGTGACGCGCATGTACCTGCCTTTTCCAATCCAGTATTTCCGCGATCGAAAGATCGTGGCCTCATTGAAGCTCGTTGCCTTTAATTTGATCGATTAGGTTTTCGTTATTTCCGCGATCGAAAGATCGTGGCCTCATTGAAGCTTCGCTACGCTCGCAGAAGCCCGAGATTACGTTAGATTTCCGCGATCGAAAGATCGTGGCCTCATTGAAGCGCGTCGATGTTGTAGGCTTTCCCTGCGTTTTCGTTGGATTTCCGCGATCGAAAGATCGTGGCCTCATTGAAGCTGTTCGTCTGCGATGCCTTCTGACTCAAGATCCTTGATTTCC